>JAPLSP010000358.1 GCA_026398575.1 Candidatus Sumerlaeota bacterium
CGGTATTGCACCGAGGTAAGGATTTTGCCGTTGCATTCCTGCGTTACCGCAGAATTCATCCACCTTGCGATGGAGCTTCCGTCTTTCGACTCGAGCGTTTCTGTTCGCACCTCTGTCATTAACTGGCGGGCGTTACCTCCCGAAGCCTTACGGTTCGGGATTCCGATGCCGTAAGGCCATCGGAACGCTACCTGTTTTCCGATGGCCTTACGGCATGGGACGGTGTTCGGACTTTCCTCACCCCGCGAAGCTCGCCTTTTGCGAGCGTAGTGGGGCGCGGTTGTCTGTACGACTGGAGACAATTATACACCATGAAATGGCGGTTGGCAAATTCAAACAATTAAGAATGGTGGCCATAAAACAAGTAGATTTTTTGAAAAAGCCGCAGGGGGCGACACTCTCTTTTGTCACATATGAAAAGTGACGAAAATTTTCGTCACTTTTAATAAATCACAAAACGATGTCGGCGGAACTCCACTGGGTTTCGTCATCAAAAAAGGCGGCACCGAGATGCCGATAATGGCAAAAATCTACAATTTTTGTGCCATCAAATTCCCAAACATCTGACCGATGAACCAATACTCCAGCCACCGGAGCAAAGGTCACAGGTTCAACATTTCCAGTCCTGATTCCTTTTCGAACCTCGCCAAAAGTCAGCGCGGTCGACATGAGCTCTTCGACTTGGAGAACAACCTCCCCTTTCTTGATCTGGAAACGCTTCCAGAGTTGAGATTTGTCCGGACCCTTCTCCGTAAAGTCGCTCCTAGCCCCAAGCCAGACTGCGACATTTTGCGCGAGCGCAGCGCCAGCATGGTCCGAGCCGATGACCCAGTCTATGGGTCCATGATATTCAGCCCGAATCTTAAGGGCCATTGCCTGTGCCGCCGCAAGACAAATGTTCGAATAGCTCAACAAGCGCAGAACATCAATGTACCCATTGGTGTGTCTGCCCGACGTCATACCCGCGTGGGGATCGGCCGGATTGCCAGAGTAGAGCCAGAAAGCTTCGGCGACCCGGAGCATCTCTTCAAACTCTTCCGGTGACATGGGATTTCCCGGCGTAAAGGCATTCCACTGTATCTCACGTAATTGTTGTTCAGTCATATTTTAGGTCCTCATTGATTCAAGAGTCCTCGCAATCCGCTCGTTGAGATCATTGTCAGCATCCGCCGGGCTAAGACCTTTGGAGTTCTTGCTGATCTCCCGTCCGATAACGACCAAGTGTGCTCCGTTGCGGATGGTGTTTTCGACCGTATCCACATTTTTCTGGTCGTCAGCTGAGACACCGGCTGACCTGGTGCCGGGAATAACTTTGACCAGGCGTTCCAACTGCTTCTCCGGAACCGTTGCTTTCGGCCCATAGAATCCAGCCAGGAAGTCCAGCTCCTTGGGAGAGCAGACAATGCCGCCGCATCCGGCGTATGCCGCCATGCGAGCACGATATAAAACCGTGGCATTACGGGACCTGCCAGCAACAAGCTCGACCGTTTCCGTGTTCATACTGGTCAAGGCCGTCACAGCCAGGACCATGGCACTGCCCTGATTGACAACCGCCGCCATAAGGCCCTCGACATCGGCACAAGCGTGGACATTGAATGCCCACACATTCAGCGCCGATATGACTCTTGAAGCCGCCCCTATCGTATGCGGAGTATCATCCAGCTTGCAGTCCCAGAAAATCTGGTAACCCCTGGCTGTTGCCGACTTCGCGATTTGCGAAGCGATTTGGGCATTAATGGCCTCAAGGCCTATTTTTACGTACCCGATCTCACCGCCAACGGCGTCCATCAATTGTTCGGCCGAACCGAGACTGGGCACGTCCAAAGCCAGAATTATCCGGCTGTCTTTGCCATTACTATTCATAACTTGTATTTGTTTCAACGAGCCAATCGGATGCCGTGTAGCACCCGTATTTCCCGATCCAGTCGAAAAATATAGCCCGCATCAG
>JAPLSP010000395.1 GCA_026398575.1 Candidatus Sumerlaeota bacterium
AAGGGCTGAACAACAAGGCGAAAGTCGCGATGAGAAATAGCTATGGATTTTCGACCTTCAAATGCTTGGAAATTGTGCTCTATCATAAGCTTGGCAAACTACCGGAACCGAAATTGACCCACAGATTCTTTTAAGGAACCAGTTTAATATAAGCCTTACGCATTTCGACATGAGGGAAACCATCACCAGGCGCAAATGGGAATAGCCAATCACCGATGATCTGAGATGAGTTCAGTTCGAATGGCCGAACAACAAAAAGCAATGAAAAATAGCATGTGCGGCCCAAGCGCAAAGGAGCGCTTGCTTTTGCCGCTTGATTTTTATGATGCGGGAACAACTCTGCTGCTTCAGCCTCATTTATCCCCGCCGCGACAACAAGCCATTCTCTATTATCTTTCCTTATTATATTTGCTTCAAATAATCCACCACTATACTCAGGACGTTCAAAACCTGCTTCTGAGAGGGATTGTTCAAAGATTCGGGTAAGATCATCCAATTCCATATCGGACATTTCAATTCAGCCCTTTAGAGCAGCGGGAGTATGCGTTTGAAGCCATTCCTTAATTTCTTGCAGATCGGGAGCACTTCCTGGCAATTTTTGAAGAATATCTTGAAATTTTCCAGACAACTCTGCCTGGATTCTCATTGCAGTTTCTTCATTCCATAAAGGAAGCATCGAAGAACAATCATAAATTTTGGGCCCGATATAGGAAAGCAAATCCGAAGCATTTCTTTCAAAATCCCTAAGCTCCGGCTGACGTACTATCAATAAGCTTCCCGGCTTCTGCGCCAACGCATTCCGCCACCCATTGAGCCATGGCCCAATATCTGAACTCGTCGCTTGCTGAATAAAAAGAACAAGAAAATCTCTTCTCGTTGAATCAAGAAAGGTACTCTCGTTGAAAGAATCACCTTCCTCTGGCGGCTTTAGCTCGAATATTTCACGCAGCAAGCCTGCAGTTTGCTTGCCTGAAGAAAGCAGCAGTGGATTAATGGAAAGACTATCGAGCGCCGCCAACAATATAATTAATTCGCGGTAAAGATTATCCTTATCGTCCCACAAAAGCAGATGCACTCCGCCATTATCCAGCAGAATTGAATAAGCCAATTGTTGCGCGGTAGCCATTATGGTAAGCTCTGCCCTTGTTTCATGCGAAAACGCTCAAGCGTTTTTTCCGCTAATGGATGCACTCGTATCTTTTGCGCTTCTTTCTCAGGTTCCATCACCAAAAGGCTGATAGGAGAACGCAAAAGAGTTGCCGCGGCTCCTAAACCAGACGCGTCGCGGTCAATCCTGTCTAACAATTCCAATTCGGAGCGTCCATAATCCTGGTATGCTCTTTGCGCTTCAAAAATTACGCTCTGCGCATCTTGCTTTAATATTTTGTCATGCCCTTCCAGATAAGCTTTTTTTATGCCGGCTATTAGCAACTGCACATAAGTTCTGAGAATGCCGCCACTGTAATATGCAAACATCTCCATTACGCCCTCATCCAACAATGCATTCAAACCACAATTCTTTGCAATTTCCATATATATTACATGAACTCTCTGACCAGGTTCTGGAATTGGAACAGGATAGATGATTAGCGGGCGTTCCCAATATGATTCCACCGACTGACGGAGCTGGCCTATTGTGAATTCATAAGGCGCCGTCATAATGACGGAAGCTAAAATGCGCTTCCATTGTGGAATAATATCGATCAATACCTCTCGTGCTGCAGTCTCGTCTCTTATCTTATCCACATGATCAATAATAATGACTGGATATTGGCGCGAGTATTGCCTAATCCAGTTTAATAAGCTATTTAGAAATAAAATCAAACTATCAGGCGCAAGCCCAAAACGGTCTTCTCGACTCGAAACTGCTTCATGTTGAGTTGCTTTGCCTAATATTATGGATACCGCCGCATCTTTGTCCTTTAGAGGAATTGGGAAATCCATGCCCCCAAATTTAAAAACTACTTTATCATCAATATCCGTTCTATTTCCCTTTAGCCAGTCAATTAAACTTGTGAGAATATTATCCCTTATTTGAGAAATGTCTTTTTGATCTCTTCTTGTTTCACGCAGATTTTTGCTTACCTTCCAGCAATCCCTTAAAGCGGTCAATAGAACGCCTGTGGCGCCACATCTTTCTGGATGCTCATTATGCTCCAGATTGCAGGGAATAAGAAAGCCGGGATTTCTTTGCTTTATTTGTTGCCTAAAGAATTGCCCCAATTCGGAGGATTTTCCAACGCCAATTTGGCCCGTAACTAAAACGCGTGCCTTTCCTTGGCGGCTGGCAATTTCCAAGGCCAATCGCTCCAGAAACTTGGCATTCCTTATATAATAATGAGTTTGTTCCTCGCGCTCCCCTGTACCAGCAGGATGCTCGGCATTTAATTGTCCTAGTATCGTACGCAAATCTTGCAGCTTAGTTAGCGAAGCCATCGTATGCCCCTACCCAAGAGACACCGGAATATTTGCTCTAATTGTGTTTTTATGGCTTCTTCATGATGATTTTTTCCGAAGGTGGTGGAGGTGAGGGGGATCGAACCCCTGGCCTCGACATTGCGAACGTCGCGCTCTCCCAAGCTGAGCTACACCCCCACGTCGGAAACGAAAAATGAAACGGCTAATGCGCCGCCGCTTCACGCGCAGAACGATCTGTATTTATCGGACGCCGCCCGCCGCTGTCAATGGATTCTTTTCGGATTTTTGCCCTTGCCTTGCCCAAGCGGCGCGTTCCATAAATCCATTCAAGCGGCAAGAGCGATTCCGCCGTGGAATGTGAGGAATATGATGGAAATATTCGCGCTCAGGTTTTGGACGGCGTTGACACAGTGGACTGCGTTGACACAGTGGACGGCGCCGGCGCTGATTTTTGCCTCTATCCTGATGGCGAGCGGCTGCGGCAAGTCCGCCGGCGGCCCGAGCGTCCCCACAATCGCCGTCGGGCTGATCGCCGAATTGACGGGCGATATGCCGTCGGTCGGCGCTTCCTGCAAAAACGCCGCTCAGATGGCCATCAAGGAAGTCAATGACGCCGGTGGCCTGGGACTCGGAACCCTAAAATGCAAGTTCAAGTTGATCATCGAAGACAACGCCGGCAAATCCGAGCAATCCGCCACTGCCGCGCAAAAACTCATTACGCAGAATGCCGTCATCGCGATCATCGGCCCCAACGCCAGCCGCTATGCCGCGCCCGCCGCCGACATCGCCGAAAGCGCGCACGTGTCGCTCATCACCCCCTGGTCCACGGCGCCCAAGACCACGCTCGACGCGCGCACGGGCAAGCCCAAGAAATACGTCTTCCGCGCCTGCTTCATTGATCCCTTCCAGGGACGCGTGCTGGCGCGCTTCGCTCTCGATCATCTGAAAGCGCGCAAAGCCGCCGTGCTGTTCGACGTGGCTTCCGAATACAACAAAGGCATCGCGGAAGTCTTCAAGAAAGCCTTCGAGAGCAACGGCGGCCAGATCGTGTCTTTCGAAACCTATACCACCAGCGACAAGGACTTCACGGCGCAACTGACCAAAATCAAGAGCGCCGCGCCCGACGTGATCTTTCTACCCAACTACTACAGCGAAGTCCCGTTGCAGGTGCAGCAGGCGCATCGGCTGGGGATCACGGCGCCATTTCTCGGAAGTGATTCATGGGGCAGCGCGGAGCTGCTGAAACTGGCGGGCGGCGAATGCGAAGGCTATTACTTCAGCACTCACTACTCCGCCGACGCCGCCACTTCCGCCGCACGGCGATTCATTGACGCCTATCAAGCGCTATATAAAACGCCACCCGACGACGTGGCTGCGCTGACCTATGACTCATTCGGGTTGTTGTTCGAGGCGTTCAAGCACTTGGCCAAACCCGGGCCCCAATCGCTCCGCGACGCGCTGGCGAAAATCTCCAACTTCGAAGGCGTCACAGGGACAATGAAGTTCCAGGACGGTTCCGGCGACCCGATAAAAAGCGCCGTGATCCTGCAAATTAAGAACAACAAGTTCGTCTGGTTCGCCAATGCAAAGCCATAGTCATCTTATCCTTCTTTCTTAGCGCGGCAAGCCGCAATCAAATATTAAATGAAAAATGAGAAATGTAATATGACAGCCCATCCCGGCAACAGGATTTCGCAGCCCTTCATCATTTGCCTGCCGCGCGCAGTCTCATTTTCAATTTCTCATTTTACATTTTACATTTTACATTGAAATTTTTTTATGCGCATCGTTTTCATCCGCGCCTATCACGATCAAAGCCCTTACCAGTGGTCCATGCCGCCGCTGGGAATCGGCTATATGATGGCGGTCCTCAAGCGCCGCTTCCCGCAGCATGAAATCCTGTTCTGCATGACCATCGAGGAAGCGATCGAGGCGCGCCCCACGCTGTTGGCGATTTCGTCCGCAACTGAAAATTTCGGCCAGGCCCAGTCATTCGCCTGCCGCGCCAAAGAGGCTTTCGGCTGCCCCGTCATCATCGGCGGCTCGCACGTCACCGCGCTGCCGCAGACCATGCCGGATTGTTTCGACGCGGGCGTGATCGGCGAGGGCGAGCCGGTGATCGCCGGCCTTGTGGAGGCGCTGCGCAACGGCAAGTTCCAAGCCGCGGACCTGCAAAAAATCCCCGGGATCGTCTGGCGGGCCGATGGCCAAATCCGCGTCAACGACGGCGGCGCTCTGATGGTCGAGAACTTGGATGCTCTTCCCTACCCCGACCGCGACGGCCTGGGATACCGATGGGCTGTTCCCTATTCGCGCGAAGTCCATCTGATCTCCTCGCGCGGCTGCCCCTATGATTGCTCCTTCTGTTCTTCAGGCCGTGGCCACATCCGCTTCCGCCGGTTCTCCGCCGAATACGTGGCGCGCGAAATCGAAGCGCTGCGCGAACGCTACGACCCCGAAGAGATTTTCTTCTTCGATGACCTCTTCATCGCGGACCGCGCCCATTTCCGCGCCGTCTGCGAACAACTGCGCCGCCGGCGCCTCCATGAAAACATCCTCTTCCGTTCCTATGCGCGCGTGAATCTCGTGGACGCCGAACTGCTCGATCTCTTCGAGGAAATGAATTTCCGCTATATTGACTTCGGATTCGAATCCAACAGCGAGCGCATCCTGCGCTACTACAACAAGACCGGCGTCACGCCGGAGGTCAACCAGCGCGCCCTGGATCTGACGCGTGACCGCGCTATTTCCATCGGCGCCAACATCATCGTCGGCGCGTCGGACGAAACGCTGGAAGACATGCAGACGACCTACGACTTCATCGAGCGCAACCAAGACGCGATAGACCGCCTCTCGATGGGCCCATTGCTCGCCATTCCCGGAACGCGCGTCTGGGACGAGGCCGTGGCGCGCGGCCTGGTCAGCGAAACCATGGACGACTGGACGCGGCTGAGCTTCAATCCGGCGCATTGGGACTTTGAGCGCTATCCGCTCCTGAGCCGCACGATGACCGCCCGCCAGCTGAGCGACTTCATCCAGCGCTTCCTCGAGCTCGAATATCGCATCAACGACAAAGGCCAGCGCCGCAAAAACGAAGCCGACAGCCTCCTGCGCGAACAGCGCTACCTGCGGCTCCGGCGCGAGATGAACGTTCTGAAAGGCTCGCGCTTCGTGCGCTGGGCGCTCAAAGCGCGCGACTGGAAAACCAGCCTCTTCGGAAAGCCCTGAACTGGAAATACTGAACTGGAAAAATTGAACTAGAAAAAACACTTGCGCCGCTCATTCGTAAGAGGGCAGAATTTTTTGCCTCATTCTTCCGCGAGCGGGAATAGCTCAGCTGGTAGAGCATCAGCTTCCCAAGCTGAGGGTCGCGGGTTCGAACCCCGTTTCCCGCTCCACACAAAAACCCGCAAAAATAAGGCTAATTTCAAGATTTTACTTCACGAAGCGGTTCAATAACCCCATTCTGTAATTTGCTTTGGTCAAATCCTTTTTCGGACTCGGCGTGGATGTTGACGGAGACTTTGCCGGCCATGTCGGCCAGGTTGGCAATCGCGCTCCACGCATTGAAGAGCTGGTTACGATCCGCGCGGAAAGACAGGTCCACCACTTTCTTCATATCAGCGAATTTGGCTGAGGACGCTGGACCAGTAGAAGGCGGGAATCCCGGTTGCGGCGGGACACCAGCTCCTAAGGCTGGCGTAGGCGCCCCACCCGGCGCGCCAGCGGAAATGTCAGGCGCCGTAGCCGCTACGGCCGCCGCAGGGATTGCCTCGGGCGCCATGATGAAGCCGGATTCCAAATCAACTTCATCATTCGTGATCGAAGTCTCAAACCGCACCTTGTTGCGCGCCACCTGGTACTTGCCTTCCGCATCGAGCGCAGGAGCAGCGCCCGTGATATAGCCAAAGCGGCCTTCCTGAACTCCCTCGGCAATCCCCTTGCGCATCGCGTCTTCAGAAAGCAATCGCGTAAAACCAAGAAACGAGTAGAACCCGTCCACGATATCGGCGCACTTGATCCCACTGGTTGGCGGCGTTCCCTGGCCGAGCTTGAACGAGTCAGCAATCTTCACTGCCTTGACCGTTGGGAAAACCTTCTTCTGGACTTGCATGATCAGTTCCAAGACACGCTCGTGAATCATTGCCTGGCGCTTCTCGCCCAAGGTGGTCTGGAGCGGGCGTCCGCCAACGGCGATCTTCTCCAAGACAATGGCGCTGTTTTCCAGTTTGGGAAACCAGACTTCAAGGTAGAGTTTGCCGAAAGCGGATTCCACAGCGTTGGCGTGCGTGGCCTTTCTCTCCCGCAGTTCATCGGTTTGCTCTTTGGTCAGATTGTGCTTCTTCGCCGCCTTCGCGACCCGGTCCACCGCCAGCAGATAGCGCACTTCGCGCCGCAGGCTTTCGGCTTGATCGGCAGAGGGCACGGCCAGCGCAAGTCCATTGCGATACTTCCGGGGAACGCTGCCGTACTTCTCGATCATCTCCATCGCGCGCGCCTCCTGCTGCTTCGCGGACACGGTGGCGAAGTCCAGCGGCAGGTATGCGATCTGAAAGCGGGGTTGTTCATCAGGGACTTCGCCCGGCGCTGAAGGCCAGGCAATCGCCGCATGATGACCGGCCAGCCGCTCCTCCAGCATCTCCCGCACTTGTTTTGTCACAAGGTCTTCATCGCGGGCAATGGCATCGGCCTCCTGTTCGATGAGAAGCGTGACGTTCGGATCCTGCTTGAAGCAATACCGCACGCCATCGAAGTGCAGATACAGGCATTTCTGCCGAAGCTCCGCGAGACACGCCTTCGCCGTCAGGCTATCCAATTCCGGTCCGACGCACGCGGATAAGAGCTCGGCCTCTGACGCGCCCGGCGGCAACATTTCCGCCGTCCCCGCGCCTTCACGCTTCAAGCCGCCGAACGAGTAAAGGAAGATCGCCGTCGCCAAGCGTGTGGCAATGTTTTTTCCCACCTCTGCCGGGTTGGACTTCGCGCGCAGCTTATCAATGAGTCCCGCCTTCGAATTGCCGCCCACAAGATCGGACTGAAAGACGGCGTCGAACCGATTCATCAGCCCAAGTTCCTTGATAAGAGCACGGCGCGCTTCATGATCCGACAGCAGCACATCGCCCGGCCCAAGCATAACGCCGCTCTTGCCCGCTTTGTGGCAGGCCCGCAGACAAGCGGCCAGGAAACGCAAGGCGCCGCGAGTCCGCTGGTATTCCGGCAGCGACGCCCATCGCTGCCGCATCAGGTCCAGAAGCGCGGGATGGAACGGATAGGCCATGCGGATGCGTTCCCTTAGTACACCTCAACACAATATAGTGGTCAAAATAGTCATTGCATGAGGCGCACTCCTAATTGAACGACGAAGTCCGTGGCCAAAATCATGGCGAAAGCGCTGTTGAAAATGGCAACATGATATTGACCACCGTATTGTGATAGGCTTTTCGCATCTGGGTGAAGATATCCTGATAAAGCGCAGCCTCCGCGTCTGCCGTGGACTCATCGGGCATGGCGTCCAACAGCCGGCGCTGGATAACACGGAATACCTCATCCTGCTCGACGGGTTCCCGCAGCGTGTCCTTGCGGCCAATCATGTGGTCCAGCGCCTGAAGCAATGGAATATGCTGCAATATCTCACGCGGCTGGCTGGACGGCAGCGCCAGAACGACGACGGTTTTGGGCGCGTTCGCCGCGGCGACGGTCAGCTCCTTCAGGAAGTTCAGGCTTTGCTCGCGAAGATCGGTCTTGATAACCTTGACGCCGCCGGCATTGATCAGGTATTCGAGCACTTCGTCCAGCAGGATCAGATTCGGAGCATCGCCGAAGAGCGCAAGCAGATCGTCGCCTCCTGGGGCGACGCGCGACTCGTCATTGGCGCGCATGGCCTCGTATCCGGCTTTCCCGCCCAGCTTCAGCGCCAGCCATCCCCAAAGCGTCTGCACGCGGGCGCCGTCGCATTCCTTGCCTTTCTGCGCGTTGAAGAACTGGCCGTCCACGACCGCGACGCGAACTCCCGCCGGGCTGGGCAGTCCCTTGGCCTCGGACAGCACATCGAGCGCCTTGCGCTTTTGGGTCGCGTGGAAAAGGGCAGCCATCGTGTGAGATTTGCCGCCACCGAAAGGCGTCATGAGTTTGAGCACGGGCGCGCCCCCCTTGCCAGCCAGCCGCTTCAGAACTTCCTCAAGCAGCGATTTCAAGCCGGCCGTCACGTAAGACGCGCGAAAAAAAGACTCGGCGTCACGATAAACCGGCGCTACTTTCCCCGTCCCGTCGGCGAGCGGCCCAAGGTCCAGGGCGAAGATGTCGGTCTCGGCGTTCTCCTTCAGAACGTCGGGATGCAGGCGGACTGATTCGATCCAAGGCTTTGCTGTCATGGCGTCACTCCCATTCCATTGATGATCTGGCGTAATCCGAGAATATCATTCTCAATCTGGCGTTGTCAGGCAGCCGTTCCGACACCGCGCGGGTAGCGCGCGGGTAACGCGCGGGTAGCGCGAGGGTCCAAACCGTGAGCCTTTTGAGCCCTTTATGAGCCCTTTGGGCCATTTCTGTGACCATTCCTCTGTGAGGCAATTGAGGCATTTCTGAGTCATTTCTGAGAACACCCCGCATCGAGCAATCCGGCAATATCCGGCATGATTGTTCGCAATCCGGCACAATCCGGCAATTTGCTTCCCGCCAGATTCGGGTTGTTTGATCCGGCACAATCCGGCAACATCCGGTACTTCTTTCAATGCCGGATACTGCCGGATTCACGATAGCGGCTTGTCCGTTCGCACATACTCCGTCAGCCGCGCCTTGCCTCTCTGCCGCATGAAACCCATGTCGGCCAAGTTTTTGAGATCGTTTCGGGCCTGCCGTTCCTTCACATCCCCCGGCAAGCGTTGAATATAATCTGAAAGCCGGATGGTCTGCCCAGTCTTCATGCTATTCAGAATTTTCCGCTGCCGCGTATTCAAATCTTCTGCCGATGCCGTAATACCTTTTCTTCTTCCTTGCGGCAGAATCAGCATAATGCCTCCGGAGACTTGCCGCCATTCCGGCTCAGGTAATCCCATTGCGCGGAATTCCCGCACAATGCGGCGCGTCCCCGAACCAATGCGCTCAATTTGTCCGTGCAGCATGAACAAATGGGCGATGTCGGGATTTCTTGGCCGCGAGGCATGAATCTGCTTCAGTTCATTGATCTTCATCCCTTCGGGAAGATCGCCGATGTTCCATATCTCAATTCGGTCCGCATAAGTCGCAATGCTGGCGCCGCCATTTGCGGGGGCGTAGTCTCGATGGATGATTGCATTCAAAAGAGCCTCGCGGATGGCTGGCATGGGGTACGCAGCTTTTTGTTCGCGTCGAAGTCCTTGCCGGGGAATTTCCGAGCTGATAGGTGTGTGCGCTTCAAGGAACTTAAAACTCTTTTCAAGTATCTGATATAGATTGCCGCCGATCATGCGGCTGTCGGCCAGTTTCTCTTGCTCCGTGCCTTTGTATGCAACTGCGCGCATCCGCATCTGAGGAAACCGCTTGTCCGGCTGCTTGCCAAACAGCGCATAGGCGCTGTTGCGAATCAGATTGCCTTCTGCCAAATCTAATTCACAGAGAATATCCCAAACATCATTCTTGCTTCTGAATACGAATAATCTGCCGCCCTCGGCTTCTCTCGCCACGCGAAGGATAAGTTTTGTATCCAAGTCATCCAAGCCGATTCCCGTCGCAATCTGACGCTCCCAGCGCGGACCAAAGGCGGCCCTCCTTAAAAGCAATTGCCTTGCCTCCAGGCCATCGGCAGCTTGTGTTTCCGCCTCAGTCCGGATGAATATCTGCCGGTCAAACGTGTATGGCAAATCATAGCCTGATGGAACATCAATCAAGATTAAGTGTCTTTTCCCAATCTCTACGGAGCGCATGGCTGCCGCCACCGCCGGCGCAATGCGTTTCTGAAGTTCTTCTCGCAGATGCGCCGACTTCTGCTCCGAATCAAGAACACTTCCACCCACTCCTCCGATCACCAGCGCGCCTCCCAGGCCATTGGCGAACGCGCAGACCACACGCCCAATCTTGGCCGGATCATCGGCCCAATCCACCGGACAAAATTCCAGCGTGTCGCTTCGCTTGGCTCTCAACAGATCACTGACAGCAGCGTCGTTCATGGCCGCACCGCCTTTGCGAAGTACTCGGGAAAGATGGCTTCGGGATGTCCCAGCTGAGATTCAATGAACAGCATTGCCTCTTGAGTGTTTCGATATGCCTGTACCCAATTCCCAGTGCGATTCTCGACAGGTTCGCTATCACGGACTGCCAGATCGTACATGTCCAGAATTCGCAAATCATCCAAGAGTGGATTATGCTTCATAGTCAGTCGCGACTCGATATGTGGCACGGCTTTTTTTACTGCGCGAAAGAATTGCCTGGCAACGGCAACTTCGTGCTGAACAAGAAACCATCGCTTGCGCCCTGATTTAATGGCGCGCTCCATTTCCTGATGGGTAATGGATTTTTCTGTCTTTATTTTTCCACTGCCATAACTCCCGGTGATGATGCCCAGGAAGGCGTCGCAGTCATTCACGGCTTGAAGGCAATTGTCAAAATTAGACATGTCCGAATCCACTGGCACGGTTCCTCTGCGAGACATCCAGACATCCCATCCAGCGCTGAGAAGCATGCCATAGATTTGTTCCAGTAATGACTCAATCCCGTAAACCGTTGACGAAACCATGATCACGGGCCGGTCGCGCCCTTGCCGTCGTAATGCTCGAAGTTTTTCAACGCATTGTTTTGCGGGCCATCGGCATCGCTTTGTATTATTTTTGCTCTGCATAACCGCATTTCTCCTTTATCAAAACAGCTGCGGCTGCCCGGCGCGGCGCTCGGCCAGGGCGGCTTTGCCGATGATGATGGCGTTCCAGTTGGCCAGCAGCTTGCCCAGGGCCGATTGCTCGGCGGTGGACGAGACGCTTTGCAGCTCGCCGCCTTTGAGCGCCGGACCGGCCAGGGCCTGCGCCACGAGGCGCATCTGCTCCAGGTTCGGCTTGGCCTCCTCAAGGAATTCCGGGATCAGCGGCGGCTTGTGCTCCACGAGCCACAGCAGCCGGTGCAGGGCGTCCACCAGTGGCACAGGCGCCCCTGCCTGTGTCTCAGGTGTATCCGGTATCCCCAAATCCTTATCCCCGCCGCGTTCGGTGAAGTCCCGCAGACGATACTTGCTCTTCTTCTTCTCCAGCAGCGCGCGCTTGCCCTGAGATATGCCGTGCGGGCCGTCCAACTCGACGTGCGTGCCGTTGGCGAAAATGATTGCCTCGCCGGCGTCCAGCTCCGCCGCAGAATAGGTATAGCGCCACAACACGTAGAACCGCGACGCCGGGTCCAGTCCCGCCAGATTGGTCTGGCCGTCTTTGCCGCCAACCTCTTTCGACAACCGCGCCAGGATGCTTTCCAGCACGACCGTCTCGACTTCCGTCAAGAATCGTTCGGCGGGCGCCTCCTCGCCATTGGCGTACTCGACTCGCGCAAACCGCGTGAACGCCCGCAGCCCCGCCCCGACGCACGCAATCACCAGGTCCGCTCCCGAAATCCCCATCGCCCACAACGTCTCCACCCGCTCCCGCACGATCTGCTCCAACTCCGGCTTGACCGCCTCCTCGTAGTTGCCCGTCTCCGTTCCCTCACGCTTGCGTGCCACTAGAAAAATGCTAGAGGCAAGAGCGGCTGTACCAATGGCGATCATGCGGCTCTTACGCTCAGTGTCGAGAGGCCACGCCTCCACAATGACAAATTCTGCTCGCCGGAGTGCGTCAACTAACGTGCTCCAGCCGAGCGTCGTTTTGTGTGCATAGACGACTACCAAATTGCCGCTTGGTTTCAGGACACGGCCGACTTCTCGAAATGCCATTTGCATCATTCGCTCATAAGCCTGACGTGCCCGTTCTTTATCTCCATCGTGCCGTGCAGAATCTGCAACAGCTTCCGCTTTCTTTGGCGTTCCGGCCCCGGCAAAATGCTCCTGAAATTGGCCGGAGAGCGATCTCTTTAACCAAACATAAAAAAAATCGGAAAGATCCGCATAGGAAACGTTGTCATAATACGGCGGATCGGTGATCACCGCGTCTAGCGAAGCTATTCCCTGCGCGAGTTTTGTCGCATCTCCCCGGATCACATTGCCGGGCATCATCTGCGACGACGCAACCGCTTCTATCATAGCCGGCGTGTCTTCCAAAATGGCAATCCAGCTAGCGCCATCAGGATTAAAGATGTTGGTCTCCGCGTAATCCCAGGCCATCGGGAGAGCCTGACGAGTAAATGCGTGGCCAACGCCTCGTCCACCGGTGTAATTCCAAGTGCATTCCATGCAATTAAAGTCAGCCAATTTGTCTATCATCACGCTGACGTAAGTTTGGATTGCGGCAGAAGAATCTAGGTCGTCGTTACCACACTGGAGTTCCTTCGCAACATCATTAGCAAGAGCGCAAAGTGTGATTTGCGCAAGAAGTTGCCTTGGGGAGAAAACTTGACCGTAGGTTGTGAAACCGTAAAGCCGAATCCAAAAGCTGTTTTTTGCATCATCAATGATCTGTTCATCAGGCACAGTAAGTCCGGCCTTCTTGCAGAGTTTCTCAATGCGTATGCGGATAGAATCATCGTCAGGAACGAAATCCCGGAAGTTATCCGCAGCCAGGTAAACCTTGCCTTGCTTGCCGGGGCGCATGCAGGCAATCGCCATCATCTGTTGGCCCATGCGACCGGCGCAGCCTTCGGTCTTGACGTGATCGCTATCAGCGACCGTGCCGCAGAATGGGCAGGTGGCGTTACCCCCTTTGGAGAACTCGGCAGGGTCGAAGCCCAGTCCGCTCTCCGTGCGCGCCTCGACGACCTCGAAGCGGACCTGTTTCTTGCCGCGCGGCGCGATCATCTTCAGCGCGACGCAACGTTTTTCTTTCTTGCATAGCCAAGTCTGTTTCACCAGCGGGACGGTGGCTTTACATTTGGGATTCTTACAGGTGACGGTACGCGTCCAGAGATAGGCGACTGGCATCAGATAGCCCGGCGGCGCGTCGCCGCTGGCGTGGTCTTTCAAGTGATCGCCTTGGGTCGCCGGTTTTTTGCCCTTGTACTCGGGATCGGGGATAAGCGGGTAGAGGTCGCCGATCTCGGCTCTGACTTTGTTCAACACCCACTCGCCCCAGTAGCGGACTTCCTTCGCCAGCCCGCCCCAGGTGGTTTCGCCTTTGTCATTCTCCGGACCGGTCATGCCGCGGGCAGTGGGATCGGGTTTGCCGTATTTCTGTGGATAGACCAGCGTGCACAGCTCAATGATGTGGGCGACGGGATTGAGGTCGAGCGCGTATGCCTCGCACCCCAGCCGCAACGCCTCCAGTGGAATCGCCCCGCCGCCGGCAAACATATCCAGCACGCGCGGACGCGGCGCGCGTCCCACTTCGATGTCTTCAACCGTGACCTCCGCGCCCTTGCCCGCGTCGCCTTCGCTGCCTTCGCCGCCGCGAGAATCAGTCGCAAACTTGAACTCATCCACCCATGCCGGCTTGCCCGTCTTCCCCGCCTTCCAATCGCCGATCTCCCGCGTCAGCCGTTCGGCATGGGCCTCAAGAATATGCCCGCACGCCCTTTCAATCGTCTTGGGATTGCCCGGATATTTGCAAAGTTCCGCGACGAACTTGGCGGCATTGGCGCGTCCAAGGCTTTGCTTCTTGTTATCCGGCCCATTTTCAGGGATGAACCGCGACGCCGGCACAAGCGCCCCATACACCGCCGCCCGGCACGCCACCAGCGGCCGCCGCGCCCACCACAAATGCAGCGTAGAAATATGCCCCTTGCGCACCGACTTCTCCCGCGAAGCCTCAGCGCTGATAGCCTCGATGGGCAGGTAGTCCTCGATCAGGCGTTTGTCGTCGCTCATGAAGCACCCTTTTCAAACAATTTGCGCCCCTTGGCACTGAGACGATACATCTGGCTCTTGCTGCGAGGCTTCCCTGGGATCGTCAGCTCTAGCAACTGCTCGCTTACCAATCGTTTGATCCCCCGCTTGAAGTTCCCCGTTCGCATGGCGTAACCCAAGGCGCCAAGGAGTTCCGGTGCGCTGCGCGCGGATGAAAGGCAGGCTTCCAGGATTCGGCGTTCTGACCAGCTGATGGAGACATGGGCCTCCTCATGGGCCTCTTCATGGGCCTCATGGGCCTCATAGGCCTCATCATGGGCCTTCGCGACGCCACGGATTATCTCAGGCGCTCGATCAGCCGTTTCCGAATCGCCCGGTTCTTTCGGGCGCCAGAGAGTCTGCACGAACTGGCCGCCGTCCTGGCGGAACGCCGGCTCGCGCAATCCAGATTGCCGGCACAGGCGCAGCATATCGAGGATGCCGCTTCCCGCCTTCTCGGCATAGGCCGCCAGGAACATGGGATCGGCAATGAGTGGGTTGCGAGGGATCGAAGCGTGAGGTTTCCGCAACTTCTCGACGGTCAGCGGCGCCGGCAGCTCACCGGGGTTCCAAACTTCGAGCCGGTCAGCGAACAACATAACCTGAACGCTGGCGTTGCTGGCATAGTCCCGGTGCGTCACGGCGTTGACAATCGCCTCCCGCACCGCCCTCCACGGCAGCTCGTATTCGATGTCGCTGGCAACTTTTCCTTCGCGAGGAATCACGGCGCGGTTAATCTTGGCCATGACGAAATCCACAGCCTCGTCCACCATCTCAAACAATGCGCCCTTGTAGATGTGGTAGGACGGAATGGGTTTGCGCACTTCCGTGCCGTGGAAGTGGAGGCACTTGACCTCGGAAGTGATAAGGAATCGCTGAGGTTCTCTGCCGAAAAGCAGAATGGCGGCATGGTTGGGCTGATCGCCGTCGAGCAGGTTGAGGTGGGCCAGCGCCTTTGGAACCGATGTCTTGGGCCCCCATGCAAAACCGCGCTCGGTCTGTGCGCGAGCCAGGAAGTCCGCAATCTATTCTCGCGACAAATCGCTTATCTTCGCTTCCGGGCAGGCAGCGGCATCGAAAGGCCTGGTACGCAGTCGGCCAGTTTCTTCCAGATGCCCGACCAGGCTGGCGTATAGCGCGGCAGTGAGATCGGATGTTCCAAGAAATCGCCGCCGGATCAGCTGCTCTCCGGCCTTTCGAATCAGGGCCAGCATCTCGGACCGCCGTCCTGTGTCGTCCATACCTTTCACGAATACGAGTCGTGGTTTGCCTTTGGCGGTAGCGCGGTCGAACTCGCGCTCGGTGGGTGAAAGCCCGTCCTTATCCTGGGCGCCGTATTCGCAACCGAAAAGCCCGACATAGACACCACAGCCATCCACCTGCTGAAGGTAAACATGATCTGCCCGGCGGTCGCACGCGGGCAAGTCCTCGAAAAGAAAGACATCGAAAAATCGCCGCAGTAGAGGATCGCCATGCACGAAATCGCGCACCGTGCGCCGTTCCTCGGCCAGTTCTTTCTGCACTGAGCTAACAAATATGCGCTGCTTAATCATGACTTCATCGCTCCTCTTTCAATAGCCTCTGCTGGAATGTCGTAGAACCTTGCTGATACCACCTGCTTGGCCGCGTGTTCAAGGTGTTTGGCCGGGTTTTGGATCATGACCGGCGTTGGATCGGGTTTGTCCAGAGGGTTCCAGACCACATAGAGCCAGTAGGAATCGCCGAGTTGCTGGGCCTTGTACCATTCGTTGGTGGTCAGGCGTATGGGCTGGCCTTTCTTGCGGCCCTTGACTTCGATGCGGCGGATGTCGCGCACGGGATCGCGGTAGCCCGTTTGCGGATCGGCGGGACCCTGACTGCGGATATCGAAGCCGATCTTCTGGTGGCCGACGCGCACGGTTTCCCACCCGCGAGCCTCTTCATAAGCAATGACGACCGCTTCGGCGGCCAGCTCGCTCTTGCGGTTGGTTTCGGGATCAAGATCGTCCATCATGTCCGCCGGCAGCGGAACCTCGGCCTCGGCGGTGGGCAGGACGATGGCGGTGGCGATATGACGCAAAGGGCCATGCCGCGCGATCTCCAGGCGTTGGAGGCCTTCTTTGCGTTCGCGTCGCACACGCTCCAGGTCGGCCAGGTCAGTCTCGGCGCGCTGGCGCGCCAGGGCAATGTCCGGCTGGATGCTTTCGCGGGCGCGCAGGGACATGACGCGGTTCTGCGCAGCCCGGATGCGAGCTTCGAAGGATTTTTCCAGGTAGTCGCGGCAGATACTGACGAATTTCTGGCGTTCCTTCTGGCAGGCGTCGCGCCGAACCGTCTGGTAGGTGGACTTCAGGAAATCGCCGGCGGGCTTGGGATCGAAGCAGCGCAGCGAAGCGGGCGGTGAAGGATGCGCGGGCAGATCAAGCATGATATCCGCCGGCATGATGGAAAAATACGGCGCGGCGTCTTCGGCCACAAATCCGGAGGCTTTATAGGGCTGCCCCGCGATACCCTCGCGAACGGCGACCAGTTCACCGTAGAGTGACTGGGATACGCCCTTGGTGTTTTGTCCCCGGACCGACAATTCGAAGAGGTGGAGCAGATACGGCGTATCGGCGGCAGCATCAATATAGACGGCTGTGCCGCCCATCAATGAGGCAAGGCGTTCGTTCAGTTTTTCATCCACAGCGGCGTAAAGCGCATGACCAGGGCCAAGCAGGACGGCGTCCAAATGCTGATTCTGATCCAGGTGATCTTTGAGGAAGGTGATCTTTCGATAGGATGCCTCCGGCTTGCCAATATTGCGAACGGCAGCCAGCCTTTCGGAGCGCAAATCCGCGAGGACGTGTTCGATGCGCCACAGGCCATCGGCGCGTGGCTCCACCTTGAGACCGACTTCCCGGGCGGACTTGACGAACTGCTCTTCCACGTAGCGCGGCATCAGACGGCGCTCTTCTGCCTCGACGTTGGCCTGCTGAAATCCGGAAAAATCCACATTGGCGCGGGCCAGTGCAATGCCGGAGGCTTGTTCGTAACGCGCCACAACGGTCGGGTCCACTTTTTCAATGCGGTCGAGATATTCATCCAGACGGCGCGGATCATGCGCGGCTTCGCGAAGCATTTCGGGCAGGTTCACGTCGTTGAGCGAGAGGATTTCGCCGACGACGTCAAAGACGCGGTCCGCCAGGACTTCCCGCATCTGGTCCAGCTTGGCCAGGAGACGCTGAAGGATAAGCCCCTCGATGACGGGCTGGCCTTCTTCGGATTCGGCGGCAACGAAATTGAAGGCGTGGCACTCGCGATCCTGCCCGATTCGATGGATGCGCCCGAGGCGCTGTTCCAGCCGGGTCGGGTTCCACGGCAGGTCGTAGTTGATCATCAGGTGGCAGAATTGGAGGTTGATGCCTTCGCCGGCGGCCTCGGTGGCGACGCAAATCTGGCGGGAAAGCCGGAATTCTTCCTGGGCGCGCTTGCGCTCGTGGGGATTCATACCGCCATGAATTTCGCACGTGGAATATCCCCATTTCTCCAAGTGCGCGCGAAGATGGTTGAGCGTGTCGCGATGCTCCGTGAAGATCAGGAGTCTGCCGCGCCCATCGCTGAGATCATGGAACTCGGCTTTCTTGAGGCAATCCTGAAGCGCGCCCAGCTTGGAGTCGGCCTCCGGCCCTTTGTCTTTGAGGCGTCCGGCGCGGCCCAGGAGTTCGCCGAGCGCGGCGACCTCCGCGCGAATCTGGTCGAGTTCCACGGACGCTGTGAGTTCGTCGGCCAGGGTGTCGAGCTCCGATTCATCGAGATCGTCCTCTTCCTGTTCGGGATCGGCGACGCGGGCTTGGAGCAACTCGAAGCGTTTGGCGCGCTGTTGGGGAGTCAGCGTTTCGAGGTCTTCAAGAAAGCGCCGCTGCTTTTCCAGCCGGCGGCTCAGTGATTGATGGATGGCCATCGTCGAACTGGCAAGCCGGCGCTGAAAAACGGTCCGGGCCAGGGCAACGCTTTGTTTGCGGCGCCCGCTGGCCTGCGGAAGGAACTCGTTGATATAGGCGGTCACGGATTTATAGAGGTCGTATTCCTCGCGATTCAGACGGAAGGCAATGGTGTGCGCGAATCGGTCCGGAAAGAGGCGGCGTCCATGAAGGTCTTTCAAGTCTTCCTTAAGGCGGCGCAAAGCCCAAGGGCAGTCCGGACCAAGTCGCAGAATTTCGCGGCGAATCTCACCGGCCTTTTCGGCCAGACGGTGCGGTTCGGGAAAAAGATCGGCATCCAGCAGCCGGATGAAATGCGCAAAACGGTCGTCATCCCCATGATGCGGCGTTGCGGTCAACAGGAGGACATGGTCGGCCTCTGCGGTCAGCCGCTCGGCGAGTTGATAGCGCCGGGTCTTCTCGGCCTCGTCGCCGCGCGTCGTTGAGCGCTTGGTATAGGCGCTGCACTTATGCGCCTCGTCAATGATGACCAGGTCCCAATGCTGCTGCCAGACGCGCTCGCGAACGTCCTCCTGTTTGGCGTAGTCCATGGAGACCACAATCTGATTGCTGCGCTGCCAGGGATTCGTCAACTGCTGCTGATCCACCGCGGAGAAGATCATGTCGAACGACTCGCCGAACCAGCGAAGCATTTCGTCCTGCCACTGGATGGTCAGGGGCGAGGGGCTTATGATAAGCACCCGCTCAATGGCCTCGCGAAGCTTGAGCTCCTTGACGAGCAAACCGGCCATGATCGTCTTGCCCGCGCCGGGATCGTCCGCGAGCAGGAAGCGCAAACGAGGCTGCGGCAGCATTTTCATGTACACCGCTTCGATCTGATGCGGCAGTGTGCGAATGCCCGAAAGACTGACGGCGAAATGGGGATCGTGGGCGTAGGCGAGCCGGATGCGGGCGGATTCGATCAAGAGGCGCATCTGTTCGGCGTCGCAGGGCGCCACGGCGGTTGTAGCGATTGGAGCGTCGCCGATGATCGCGCGGGCTTCATCTTCGGAGATGACGGCTTCATCCAGCGCGCCATCCAGCAGGCGCACGCGGCACTCGAAACTGGCGCCAATAGGCCGAACGGATTCCAGCACGACCGGACCAGAGAAATGCCCGGGCAGAAGAATCCGCTGGCCTATGGGGAACTCGCGGGGAATATTCATTTCGTGAATTGTTACCGCGCAAGACGGGCGGCTGTCAAGCCTGCTGATATTGCTGCTCCCTCAGCGTCGAAAAACTGGCGAGCATTATCGCCCATAACAAGACGGTACTCTAAAGAAACCGAAATTTGTAATAACAAACTAGAAATGTTAAAAAATAGCTATTGAGCCCTTTCCACTTCATCTCTTAAAATGAATTTATCCGAATTTGCGGACGTTGAAGCAAAAATGTCGCACTTAGGCGGCAGATGAGTTGCGTACTTTGGAATATACGGATTGATCGCGCGCCGGATCGCACTCGGAACACTCTTTATACCGCTATCGTCTCCACGCTTACGAACGAGTCTTGAAGTTTTTCTATCCTTGGGAAAGAGAGAGGCGTCATGACACCCACGATCCTCGGTCTGGCCATGGCAGGATTTCGCTCTGCGCGTTTGAGCTGCTTGTTGACCACATGCTTATTCATCGTGCTGGCATGCTCAGAAGCCCATGCCGGCTATTCCGGAGAGATTCTTAGAATCAGCCCTCTTCCTTCCATTGGTGGTCAGAGGACCAAGGTCACTGTTACGGTCAAAGCCTATAGCTTGGGACTTCTCAATGACGCGGTCGTGGAATGGGATTCAGCTCCAAGTGGATGGAAAATCGAACCAAAGAATTTCAATCCGTATCTAACTATCGGCAAGGAGACCAGTTTCGATTTCTATGCCACGCCTCCGGCTTCGGGAGGAACGGGCGAAATTGTCTGGAAGTTTTACGATGATGGAATTGGGGTTCATCCATATGGCAGCACGCTCCTCTCGACCATGAGGCAGTCAATCGTTGCGCCTCTCGCAACTATTATCCAAGGCACCGTTAAGGACAAGAATGGAAAAGGGTTGTCTGGCGTCACAGTCAGTATTCGCCTGAGCTCAAGTTCTGATCCTGCCTTGGATATGCGTTGTACTGATGCCGCCGGAAACTTCAGTCTCAAGCCCATGCTAACTGTAGCCAGAAACTACTTCTTCTTGGCAAAAATTGGAGAGGACGCTGGAAGCATTTCAGCTTATGTCACGCCGAATACCTGTCCCCTTCCACTGAATATTATGATCAACACTCTGCCTAAAACGCCATCATCCGGGTACCTCAGCGTGACCGTCAACGGAAACGACAATGGGAAAATCGCTCCCCTTGCAAATGCCAAAATAGATTTGTCTAAAGATGGCGCGTGGTTCAACAGCGCAAACACAGACCAGAATGGCTCCCATTATTTTGGCACCGTACCGTTTGGCAATTATAAAGCTTCCGCCAGCATGAGCGGTTATGATCCTGCGGAGAAGTCTCTCTCTATCACCGCAGCGATGTCATATACTATCACCGTTGAGTTGAAAAAGAAGGCCAATAATTCGGATACACTTCCTCTGAAAGTCTTTCTGGATGGAGTGGGCGGCGAGGAAAAATCGGATAGCGTGAACGCGCTCACCAATAGCGCGGATTGGTATTACATGACTATCCCCACTGCAGGGACACTGACCCCAACTATCTCCAACAGCAATGTCCAAGCGCGCATCTTCCGCTACTACTCCTCGGGCGACCTGGGTTCATCAGTTCAAATTACCGGAGATGATCTAGCCCTATCGCGCATCTATTGGATTCGTGTTTCTACAACTGCTTCTACTGACCAAGCATATAGAATTAAGACGTATTTGTCCAGCAATGGCTATGTCGCTGGCTTGGAACCTGGGAGCGTCGGCGCCTCAGTCGAGTCGGGCAACACGATCAACGCCTTTTGCTCAATAAGGAATTATACGCCTCAGAATCGGGGCGCTTTCACGGTGCAGTATTACGCGTCCACCAACAGCAATAGGGATGTAACAGGCGATATCGTTTTAGGTTCACCTCAATCGGTTGCTGGCGTCTCTCCTGAGATGAGCATTCCACATAGCTATCGCCCCCCGACGCTCCTGCCTCAGGGGGACTACTACATCAAGGCGAAAATATTCAACGCACCCGGATGGGGCGGTGTTCTGAGCAAGGTGAATATCGCCGTCAGTATCAGCAAAATAAAGATCGCTCCGGTTCCTTCGGTGGAGCGGATCATAGGTCGCCTGAAACTAACGGGCACATTTGAAGATTCAGCAAATAGTTACGCCTTCAAATCTGCTGGAAAGATTAATAATTTCATACGCGTTCCTCCTGATACGATTGTCTACACACAGGGGCGTCAACGGCTTGAATTCGGAGGATCAGGCACAGTTGATTTCATGCTGGATGCTTCAGGCATAAACGGGTTGCGGCTGAGCGATTGGTCATTTCTTAAGTTTCCAGGCGTCACCTTGGATGCCAATACTGGGTATATAGATCAGTTCACTGCGCTGACAGATGATATCATCAAGATTCCTCCGACTCAGATTCTGATGATGGTGGACAATCCAGAGGTGACGGGGTGGAATGACCCAGACACCAACGGAGGAGTCAAGTGCGGAATGGTCATCGCCCTTCCGACGACCGGATACGCCCGCCGCACCACCAACATCACTAAAGATATATTTACGAATCGGCGCGAGACTTGGACTTATGTTCCGCTGGAAGCGGTCATTGCTCATGACCGTTTCATTGCCAGCGCTCGCGTTGAAAATGTGAAGATGTTCAGCAATGCCGTCTTCCTCTATTACGCCGGCGTGAAAGTGGATACTGGAGAACAGACTGTCGTCTGCGACGGGAAAGTGGGCATCCCGAAGATCAAAAAAGATTTCACTATTGAACTGAAGAAACTGGAGTTTATTGAATACTTCCGGCCAAACACCTTTGATATCGAGGTCAAGGGCACCTTCCCCATCCTCCCAATTCCCGAGCTCTCTGCCGTGCCCGGCTTGGAGGCCTACTATCTTGCGTTTGACCGTTTCGCGGTTCATGCGTATGACATGGCCAAGAACAATGGCGATGACCTGTCCGTGGGCGGTGGTGTGGGGATCGTCATCGGATACGCCGATGCGTACATTGGCGTTCGCAAGAAAGTCGCGATCAAGATTCTGCGGATGGACGGAGATGTTGATATCAAAGTTCATTCAGGCGATTTCAAGGCCACGGGACGGATGATTCTATTCAACACCTACACAATCGGCTATGCTCCGACTCCGATCACGGAGATATACAAGGGCTATGAGCTTGCCTCCGCCGAAGTGGAGTACAACAACACAAATAAGTTTATTCGTGGTTCCGCTGAGTTTCATCCTTTTCCTTTTATAGACGCAAACTTGGAGGAGCTCCGATATGATTTCAATGGAAAAAATTTCTCGGCGACCGGATCGGCAACGGTCCGTACACCTTCTGATTGGTGGCTTGTGGGCGGACTCGAGCTAGCCAATGCCCGGCTGAAGGCAACGAATACGGAAGTTTATGGCAAGGCCAAGGTCGAGTTTTTGCCAGGAGTGGGATTTATTATTAAGGCGGATGGCACCTACGATTACGGCATGGATTTGTATAATTCTCTTCCTTCGGGATTAGGCGCCTTGACAGCGGAACTTGGCGACAATATCTCGCAGGGGCCTAACACTGTTTCGGTTCCCCCCAACCAGCCCTGCGCAATAATTCGGTTGGTTTACTCGCAAGGCGTCGCTGCTACCACCCTCCAAGCGCCTGGCAGCGCTGTCTACGACAGAAACAATGCCGCCGTCACGCCTTCCAACAATGGCCCCGTATTCTTTCGCGAAGCCGCCTCGGTCCAGCGTGCGCCAGGTACGACGATGTCGCTCTGCAACGAGACCTGCTACTTCCTGATGCCCCAAGAAGGCCAAAGCGCGGTCACACCGGGCGACTATGTTCTCTCCATACTGAATTCCTCAGAAATTGGGGCCGATGCCCAGATTGAACTTATTCTCAAGAACCAGCCTCCCACCGCTCAAATCCTCGAGCCGTCCGTCAACGCGCAGAATCCCAGCGAGGTCGTCATCCGCTGGCAAGCCGGGGATCCCGAGAGCGACTCTTCGCAATTGCTTCTGTTCTATGACACCAACAACGAAGGCTATGATGGGCAGTTGATCACCGTACAGACCGTAACCTCAGGTACGGAAATCATTGCCACGGGACCAGCGCCCATTCTGCTGGATTCCGTTACCTCCACCGGTGTCCATACCTGGGTGACTTCAGGAATACCGACGGGTACCTACCACATCTACGCGATGATCACCGATGGCAAGAACATGCCGGTTTTCTCGAACTATTCGCCGGGCGCGATTTCAATCGTACATCCCAGCGCTCCAGCCGCGCCTGAGAACTTCACCGCCTTACCGCGCGAGTCAGGTATTTATTGCTCTTGGTCACCAAGTGTTGGTGCGACTACAAATACGCAATACGTCCTCATGTATGATGACGAGCCGCTCTCGTCCACCAAGCGTTTCAAGAATCAAATCGTCACGGAAGAGATGACGGAGTGGGAAATCAAGAACCTCATCAATGGCTGGACCTACCGCGTTGCCGTTTGTTCGATGGATTCCGACTCGCTCGCTCGCAGCCCGATAGTCGGGCCTGTCGCGGTTTCGTTGCTGTCGCGTGCGGGCAATAATGCTCCGCGCATCATCTCGACGCCTGTCACCCAGGGGCGCGTGGGCTATCCCTACTCCTATCAGCTGCTGGCCACCGATCCCGACGGCGATATCGTGAACTTCAAGATCACGAACGGTCCCATTGGGCTGGCGATAGACCCGACCTCGAGCATCCTCGGCTTCACGCCGGTGGATGGCCATCTTGGCGTTCATCGCGTAACAGTCGCCGCATACGACGGCAAGGGCGGCGCCCATGAACAAACTTTCATACTCACGATTGACAACTGGCTTAGCCCGAACGCGGTGCCGGTCTTCGTAACAACGCCGGCGGCGACGGTTCTTGTAGAGCATATCTATCAGTCCGAAGCACGGGCTGTGGATGCTGATGGGGATACAATCACCTATTCGCTGCTTGAAGCGCCAGCGGGAATGACGATTGACGCAGCGGGCGTGATCCGCTGGATTCCGCGTAGGACCGACGCGGGGATTTATTCAGTCCGCATTCGCGCCAGCGACGGGCGCGGTGGCGAACGCGAACTCGCCTTTAGTCTTGAAGTCATGTTCCCCTTATTGGCTGCGGATTTTGAGACTGCTCCCGGGACTGGACAGCCCAGCCCTGTGACGGCGGTCTTCACTGCCCAGCCCAATGCGGCGGCGGCAGCGTATGTGACGAACTACCGCTGGACGATCAACGGCTCGGAGTCCGCCAGCGGACCGTTGGCCAATGTCCTGCGGCGGTCCTTCAACGACTACTCGCCTGCCGATTTTCCCGCGCCCAAGACTTACTCCGTATCTCTGACAATCGAAGGTCCGGGCGTCCATGCGGGCGATCCGCCTCAAGTCCGAATGGTCTCGAAGAACTTCGCCGTCACTGCGCCCCTCCCAGTCGCTGATTTCTCTGCCGACAGTTGGGTTATCACCTCCGACAGTCGTACGGTCACTTTCACTGACGCCTCTGCATGGGAAACGGGGCGCTCGTGGACCGTCCAGGATATCGGCGGCCCCTTCGTGACCTCTGCAGAGTCGTTCTCTTATACTTTTGCCTCCGATGCTTTCGGCAGAACCTATGAGGTCGTTCTCAACATCACGGGTCCATCCGGCTCGGCAATGACGACGAAATGTATCACGCTTCAACCTACGGATAATATCCTTATTGTGAAGCTGAATCATCCGACTATGGAAGGGCTCTGGCCCGAGTGGGAAAAAGCGACAACAAGCACGCTGGCCGAGTCGCTCTCAACGGACTTCAATATAGCGACGGCGACATCGCTGAGCGTCCAGAGCCGTGCCGACGGTGCGGCAGTGGCCGTATCGCATGCGCTGCCATATACAGGCAAGGAGTTCAACCTTAATGTCGTAGGTCTGAATCAATCTGATAGCGTGCTGACTAGAACCGTGCCCGCACAGACATCGTGGTATGCTGGATATGATTTCAAATCTAGGAATGTAGTGGCTTATTGGCCATTTGAAGGCAATGCAAATGATGTTAGTGGCAATGGTAATAATGGAACTGTATTGGGTGCGGCTTGGACAACTGGCTCCCAAGGCCGTTGCTTATCCTTTGACGGTATAGATGATTATGTAACAATACCAGATTCGATCTCTTTTAATTTCAAGAGGGAAATGACGTTTCATTCATTAATCAAACTGCAGCCTGGGACTAATTATAACATATATGACATGAAGACTATCCTATGTAAAGGAGCCGAACATGCAAAGCGAGGAGCTGATTTTGCCGCCCAGCTTTCAAGATCAGACTTGAAGGGCGCTGATCGAATGACTATGATTGAGATTGCAGATCCTGGCGAACACAAATGGGGTGGCCCCCAGATTTCAGAAGGGATATGGCATGCACTGGATACGGTGTTTAAATCTGGACATGTCAGTTTCTACGTAGACGGCAATCTAGTTGCTACTACAGCAGCTCTTTGTACTATTATAAGATACACGTCTGGCTACGATTGCTATATAGGTGTCAGGTATAACAGACAGCATGTCGAATTGGGATTCAAACCTTTAAGTCTTGACTATCCGTTCGTCGGAGCATTTCGAGGTTGTATTGATGACGTGCTATTGTTCAATCGTGCACTATCAGCAGCAGAGGTGGCCGCGCTATCCTCCGATAGAGACGCCAATGGCATTAAAGACTTCTGGGAAAAGCCGATCATGGTAGATGTCCCGGCTGAGACATTTTTGATGGGCAACAGTGGGCGGGGTGATGACGCGACATATGGACAATCTGATGAGACACCCACGCATACGGTCGCATTGTCTCCCTATCAGATTGGCATGCATGAAGTTACCAACGGCCAATTCTGCGATATCCTGAATTGGGCCGCGGGTCACGGGTTTCTCAGAAATGCTACGGGGGATGTTTATGCGGGAGAAAATGAAGTCTATGCATACGGCCATCTAATAATTTACGTCAATAGCGGGAACTCCAGCTATTGTAACATCCAGAATTCAGGGGGCGCGTTTACATGGAAGTCGCGGACAGGCTCTGGAGGCAAGATCTATTCAATGCAGCACCATCCAGTCCAATCGGTAACATGGTATGGTTCCGTGGTATACTGTAACTGGCTGAGCCAGATGGAGAATCTAACGCCGGCGTACAATACTTCGACATGGGAACTGGTGGATGCGGATTTGGGAGCCCCTGGAATTCAGTTCACAAACGGCTATCACCTGCCGACGGAAGCTGAGTGGGAGCGGTCGGCAGCATGGGATGGTTCCAAGCATTGGATTTATGGATTCCTGAGTGACATTAGCTCATCCGCAAGGCAGAATTATTATGGCGGCTCTAGTTATGTCAATCCCATAGGTCTTACAAGCCAACCCTATACATCGCCGGTGGGCTGGTTCAATGGCATCAACATAAGCCCGAATGGCTCAGTTCAAACGATTAATAGCCCTAGTCCGGTCGGAGCCTATGACATGAGCGGAAATGTGTGGGAGTGGTGCCATGATTGGTGGGATGGCTTTAGTAGCTATACGCTTTTTCCTCAAGTTGATCCAATTAACACAAGCGGCACCGTAATCATAATGCGCGGTGGCGCATGGGATGGGGCGGGCTGTCGCTCGGCGGATCGTAGTGAAAGCTATCCTCACATCGGAAATACCAATTATGGCTTCCGTGTGGCGCGCAGTCAAGTATTGAATCAGACATCTGCGAATCCCTTGCTATATCTGATCTCCGACAAAGACAACTACAGGCGCCTGACTCTGAATGGCCTGCAAGTTCGGGCGGAACAGTGGAACGGGATGGCGCTGACTATGCTAGGGACTGGCATGCTAACGCAGTCAACAGAAAACTCCACTCTTTCAATACGTTACGACGGTTGGAGCACCTTTACCTTGCTAGAGAATGGGACGCAATGCATGACTTGGAACGACACGCTGTCGACCTCATCGGACCTGCTGCGGCTGGGCATCGGTGTAAAGCGTTTGGCCGGTAGCGATTCAGCCCTTGCGGAGTGCACGCGTATCCAATTCCTCTCGCTGAACGAAGCGCCGCAATTGTCGCTGCCTGCTGAAATTGTGATGCAATCCGGTGGTGCGGCGATTCTGAGTTTGGCGGACTATGCGTTCGATGATATCCAGTTACCTACAGAACTGACTTATGAGGTTTCGACAGGATCGAGGATCACAGCAAGCATTTCAGGGAGCACTCTGCGAGTGGTAGCGCCCGAAGATTTCAGCGGAACGGAGACCTTTGTTATTCGCGCAAAGGACGCGGCAGGCTATACCGATGCAGGCAGCCTGCCCGTGATCGTGAATCCTCCACCCGCGGGCACATTATTCAAAGACATCACTGGCGCCGCAGGCTTGACAGCGATAGACGCTGTGGGGACGGCCGTAGTGACGGGATCATTGGCGACGGCGGAAACCGTGAATGACCTTGGATTAGGTCGCGCTGGAATGATGGCGCTGTTGCGGACGAGTGAAACATTGGCGCAGGACGAAGCAGCAACGCGCGGGCTGTCGGGCGCGGTCGGGGTTGAATCGCTTCTGTCGGCAGACCTTAACAACGATGGCGCGTCGGATCTGATGCTGTTCTTTGGGGACTGCGTGGCGCTTTACATCAACGACAGAACAGGACACTTTACAGATGTCACAACGGCAGTTGGCCTGGCAGGGATCGCCGCAAAATCTGGAGCCTTGGCGGATGTGGATCGCGACGGCGACCTCGATATTGTTTTTGTGCGCGAAGGAACGAACTCGCTTTATTTGAATCGTCTGAAGGAAACAGGGACACTTACTTTTGAGGATTGGACGGCGACAAGCACGCTGGGCGCGCAGGCAGGCGCATGGGAGTCGGCTGTTTTCGCGGACGCGGACGGCGACGGCGACGCAGACCTCTATGTGACGCGGCGCGACGGTGATAATATTCTCTATGAGAACGTATCAACGAGCGCGACGCCGGGCGTCTTTGCGGCGGTCACAACAAGCGGCGCGGGTGATCCCGGGCATGAGCACTATGGCGCGGTCTGGGCGGACTTCAACAATGACGGGCTGCCCGATCTTTATCTGACGAACGGCGGCGCAAGCCCGCGCAATACGCTGCTGCTGAATCTGGGCGGCTTGACCTTCGCTGACGCAACGGATACTTCGGGTGTCGCCTGCGGGGCAGAAAGTCGCGGTGCGGTAGCATTTGACTACGACAACGACGGCTGGCTGGACCTTTTCGTCTCGGTCAATGGCGGCCCGAACAAGCTTTATCATAATAATGGCGGTCTTGATTTCAGCGATGTCTCAACGACAAGCGGCCTCACAGGGGCAACTGACGGGCAGGGGATGGCGGCGGCGGCGTTTGACCTCGACGGAGACGGCGATCTCGATATCATTCAGGCGAACGCCAGCGCGCCGGGCGCGGCGCTGTATCGCAACGATCTGATAATCCCAGCCGATGATCCCTTTAACGTTCCGGGGCGTAACTGGTTGCAGGTGAACCTGGTGGGTGTGGCGTCGAACCGCTCGGCGGTTGGTGCAAGGATTGAAGCGCGGCTGTCGGATGGCCGTGTCCAATCGCGCGAGATTCAGGCCGGCACGAGCTGGCGCGGTCAGGACAGTATGACGGCAGCGTTCGGCTTGGGCGCTTCCACATTTGTGGACGAACTGACGGTGCGGTGGCCGTCGGGCGCGGTCTCGCGGCTCTACGCTGTTGGCGGCAACCAGCGCATCACAGTGACCGAGGAAAACCTGCTCGAAGTCATCGTCCTCGATCCGGGAATCGTCTTTATGCGGCCAGGAACGACGGCGACGCTGACGGCGACGGCCTTCTATGCGAATGGCGATTATGTGACGCTCGATCCCGAGGCGCTGTTCTGGCAGGCGGACAATCCCAGCATCGCGGACTTTGATTCGTCGGGGACGCTCTATGGCTTACGCGAGGGCGAGACGCGCGTGACAGCGCAGCTGGGCGATAAATTAAGCCTGTCGGCGCTTGTTCAGGTAACGGCGCTGCGTGTGACGACCATGACTGTGACGCCCGCCGGACCTAAGCAGATAGGCGTGGGCGAATGGCAGCCCTACATGGCGACGGCGACCTATGAAGACGCCACGACGGCCGATGTGACGCTGCTCTCAATCTGGAACAGCCGCGATCCGAACATCGCGGAGATCGGACCGCTCGGATTGGCGCACGCTCTGGCCAAGGGCGCGACGACGATTACAGCAGAATATCAGTCGGTAGCCTCCGACGATGTCGCTTTGGTAGTGATGCGGGAAGATCAGGTCGAGCTGATAGCTTCGCCTTCGACGCAAACGTTGAATCTTATCGGCGCAACTGCCGAGGCGGGATTGGTGAATGTGCGACGCGTGGTCAATGGCGTCTTGCCCGGCGAGGATGCCACAGGCGATGTTTTCTGGCTGATAAGCGATCCGTTCGTGGCGTGGATTGGCGCGGATGGCGTGGTCCATCCCACGCGCCGGGGTGTAACCACTGCGACGGCGCAGTCGGGCGGAAAGATGTCAAACAGCGTGCAGATCACGGTAAACAACACTGCGCCGATTGTAGTGGCGGTTTTCCCGGTCGAAGGACAACTTGTCTCAACCTTGACAGCCATTCAGGTTACCTTCAGTGAACCGGTCTTGGGATTGCTCGCCGGATATTTGACTGTGAATGGGAGCGGGGCGACAACGGTAACAGGCGCGGGAGCAGGACCTTACGAATTCACCGGCTTCACGCCGCCATCGGGCGATCCTTCATCGGTCGTGAATGCGCGTCTGCAAGGCTGGCCTATCACGGATACGTTTGGCGAAGACTTTGTTGGGACTTCCTGGACCTTTATCATGGATGTTGTCCAACCGGGAGTAACACTGGCGACAACCGAGCCAGATCCCACGAGCCGGACCATCACGGTGACTGCGACTTTAACTGAAGATGTGACGAATTTCACTTCGGCTTGTATCGCGACAACAAATGCGAGCGTTGTGAATTTTGCCGGCTCAGGCACAACCTACACTTTCGACCTTGTCCCGANNNNCGGCATCAAACGTGTTGTCGCGGACTTTTGATACAGTTGCTCCAACGGTGTCGAGCGTCATGGCAATGAGCGGAGCCAATTATCTCTCCACCATCAGAGTCCAATTCAGCGAGCCAGTCACTGGCGCAACGTCTCTGACTGCTACAAACTATGCAATTTCGGGCGCGGGCCGCGGCACGATGACCATGAATCCGACGGCGGTCACGGTTGTAAACTCCTTGACGGTGCTGCTGACATGGACGAACGCGGGCGAGATGCTCAACGGCGCAGCGGTGACGATCACCGTCTTCAATATTCAAGACATAACTGGCAATGTAATTGGCGCTCAGAACAGCGGCAATGGCACAGGCATCGGCATTGCTCCGTCTGTGGCGTCTGTGGCTGTCCAGACAGGCACGAATAACAGCGGGACGATAGCGGTCACCTTCAATGAGCCGATGGGCCCAACTTCACTCACCGCCACGAACTATGCGATCTCGGGCGCAGGACGCGGCACAATGTCCACGAATCCAACGGGCGTCTCGGTCGTGAATTCCTCAACGGTCTTGCTAACCTGGACAAACGCGGGCGAGATGATGAACGGTTCGACGGTGACGATCACTGTCAGCAATGCTCAAGATCTGGCGGGCAATGTAATCGGGACCCCGAACAGTGGTAGCGACACGGGCATAGGCGTCGCGCCGGCGGTTACGGGCATCGTGCCTGTAAACGATCATACGATCAACCTGGCTTTCAACGAACCAATGGGCGCGAGCTCGACAACAGCAGCCAACTATTCCGTCTCCGGCCTTGGCGTCGGCACATTGGCGGTGAATCCTAACACAGTGTGCGTGTTGACAAGCTCAAGCGTGCAACTGTCCTGGAACCTGCCGCAGGAAATGAACGGCAGCCAGCCGATCACGGTGACGGTGGTGAGCGCAGTCAAGGATTTGGCCGGCAACGGCGTCGGGATTCCGAACAGCGCGAGCGCGACGGCTATCGGCGCGGCGCCCTGGGTCTCCGGCATCGCGGTAGTGGATAACCATACGATTGACGTGACGTTCAGCGAAGCCATGGGCGCCACATCCTTGACGGCTGCGAACTACACGGTCTCCGGTCTGAGCGTGGGAACGCTGGCGTCGAATCCGAACAGCGTCGTTCGGCAGAGCTCGAACAGCGTGGTTCGTCTGACATGGAACACTCCGCAGGAGATGAACGGCGGGCAGACAATTACGGTGACGGTCGCGAGCGCGGTTCAGGATCTTGCAGGGAACGGCGTCGGGACTCCGAACAACGCGAGCGCGACGGCCATCGGCACGCCGACGACGGTCGTCAGCATCACAATTGTCAACGAACACACCATTAATCTGCAATTCAGCGAGCCGATGGCGGCCACGTCTCTGACAGCGGCGAACTACGCTGTCTCGGGTCTTGGCGCTGCCGGCACATTGGCTGTGAACCCAAATACGGTGATAGCGCTGAGCAGTTCCAGCGTGGAGTTGCTGTGGAACCTGCCGCAGGATATGCTGGGCGGTCATACTATCACGGTGACGGTCGCGAGCGCGGTTCAAGATCTTGCCGGCAACGCCCTCGGAACTCCGAACAGCGCCAGCGCGACGGCCATCGGCGTACTGCCGACAGTCGTTTCGGCGGCGTCGACGACGGCCACCGTGGTGCGCGTGGTCTTCAGCGAGCCGATGCTGAACAACGCGGCCCTGATCAACCCAACCAACTACACCTTCACCGGTGCCGTGGCGCTTACTCCTTCGGCCGTTGCGGTCGTTGATCCGTTGCGGGTTGACGTAACGGTTAATGAGATGACCGACGGCGCGTCGTATCTGGTGACGGTCAATGCCACGAACGTCGGGCCGACGGATCTGGCCCGCAACCACATCAATGTCGCAGCCCAGACCGTGCCCTTCACCGGAATGGGCGATCTGCCCTGGGTCATCGCCGCCGCGCCGACGACGGCGACAGTGGCGCGCGTGACCTTCAGCGCAGACATGACAAATGACACGGCATTTGTCAACTCCGCCAACTATGCATTCGCGGGCTCGGTGCCGCTGACTATTGCCGGCGTGACGCGCGTAAATGCCCGGACAGTGGATATCACGGTCAATGAGATGACCGATGGCGCGCCTTATACAGTGTTTGCTAATTCGAGCTTGGGCGGACCGACCGATCTGGCGGCGTTCAACCATGTGGATCCTCTGCATGACCACATGACATTCACAGGCCTGGGCGACCTGCCGCGGGTGAGCATCAACCAGGTCGCAGGCCAGATTGACCCGACGAGCCAGACAATGATGTTCGATATCATATTCACCGAACCGGTCTATGACCTGACATTCTCCGACATCGCCTTCACGGGCTCGGCGACGGGCTCGATTGGCACAATCACAGGCGGCCCCACGGCTTATCTGCTGACCATCACCAGCAGCTCAGCCGACGGCACGGTTGTACCGACGCTGCCAGCCGGTCGCGTGTTCGACGTGGCGGCCAACAATCCGAACGTCCCCTCGACCTCGATGGACAACAGCGTGCTTTACGACACGACGCCTCCGTTGTCATGGGTTGAAATTCCGACGACCGGCACGATCATCATCGAAGTTCCGTTCAAGGTTCAGTGGAACTTCAGCGACGCGATGCCTGGAAGCGGCGTGAAGTCCGTCAAACTCTACATGAACTTCAATTTTGGGTGGCAAAGCTTTGTCGCCGCATTCGACGCGGCAACGACCGCGACCATGCTTGATTACACGCTTGCGCCCAACAACGGCATGTACGGCTTCTACACCATCGCAACCGACTTCGCCGGCAACGAGGAAGTCTACACCGGCTTCGACGTCTACGCTCTGCTGGCCATCAAGGGATCAAGCACGGTCGAACTCTGGAATAGGTACTAATAGCAGTCCGTTGATAACAGCATTTGCTTGTACTTCCAACTATGCAGGTGTTCATAGTCCCCAATCCATTGGGCGCAATGCAGAAATTATCAAGCAATAAAGAACGAAAAATGAAAGCGCAGACAGGTCGGTCAGTCAGAATCGCTTTTACCAACGAAGACAGGAATTGCTTATAACTTCGAAGCCAAAGTAACTGGCAGTTAGTCGGAAAAACTTCATCGGGAATCAAATAGATGATCGCGCTCTTTCTCGCTAATTCACTTTGCCGCTCGATAGCATCATCAGGTTGCGGTATGAATACTAGCTTGGGCTGAATCTGAGCACGGAACAGAGCTTCATCAAGTACTTGCCGAAATAGCATATTCATGGTTACCCATCCTGCTTTTTGGATTTTTCCGTATCATTTGGTTTTTGGTGGATGATGGCAGCGCGGGTCGGCGGGAGGGGGATAGAGACGGGTTAGGTAGGGCTGGCAGTGGTGATGGCGTGGTGCATGGCATCGTAGATTTCTAGGATGATGTCTTTCGTGCGGTAGTAGCCATGGGCGGATTCGTCTTTGAGGCGGACGATGGGGAAGGCGCCCCCGATGCAGGAGACGGCGTCGCGGGGTGCGGGGAAATGGCGTTCGAGTTCGGCGAACTGCGCGGGAGTTTCGGCTTTGGGACAGCCGTCGGCGCGGCGGGCGGGGCGCCAGTCGCCGCTCGCGACGGCGGGGAGGTAGCGGTAGAAGAAGGCGGTGTCAAGTTCACGGCAAATGGATTTCTCAGAAACCATGGCGGGGCGCCTCCTATTTAATGTATCGAAATTCCTGAATGGTCATTTTTCTTGCTCCAAAGAAGCGAGCAGAGCTCCGCCTTTGTGAGTGGTGCGATAGCGTTGCTTACTGCTGGTGGGCTTGCCGGGTATGGTCATCTCGATCAGGCCATCAGCAAGCAGCGGACTCAAGACTTGGTTCCTGAACTTGGTGCGGTCGGAACGTTCCGCAATATTCATTAAATCAGCGATGGCGCTCTCTTGCTCGCATTTGCGAAGGATTTCGACTTGGTGCCGACTTAGTGCCGACTTAGTGCCGCTAATCGTTACAACAGGAGACGAGACTTCCTTTTTCGCAGATTCGGTTTCCTTGATCGCCGCCGGATGCGCAGGCAGGCGGACCAGGAAATAGCTGTGGTCGGCGTCGAACTCGAACTCAGGCAGGGGCAATCCGTTATCCCGCATGGAGCGGATGATCTTGGGAATGCCAGTGGCGCGGCCTTCAGTGAATTCCAGTTCCTTCAGGAATTCGCCGATGCGGCGGTTGCGATAGCGGCGGGAGACGGCCCTGCCGGCGCGCAGTTGATCAAGCCGGATCGAACGGTCCGGGCCGGGATAACTTAGAACGATAAATTCTTGCGGCGAGATGCGAACCTCCACCGGTTCGCGCTCCTCATAGCTGCGATGATAGATGGCGTTGACGATTGCCTCCTCGACGGCGGCGTACGGAAAGTTTTCAATGTGGGTGGACTCGGCGCGGTCGGGATGCTTGATGATGGTTTCATTCAGGTAGTTGCGGCGAACGTAATCGAGGGCTTCGCGGACCATGCGATGCAGAGGGCCGCGGAAAGTCTTTTCTGTAAAACGGTCGCCGCCCGCGCCCTCAGGGAACCAGACGACATCAATCTGCGTGGCGGGGAAGAAGCGATGGGGCTCCGGATTAAAGAAGAGCAGTCCGACATTGAGCGGGAAAGGCGCTTCATCGGGACCGCCGATGATATGCATCTGGCGGCCCAGCTCGGCCAAAGGCAGCGAGGTGGCCTGTGTGGCGAGATTGCTGCCAACCTCATGGAGAAATTCCCGCATGAGATCCCGCGACAAATCCTCAAGACGAGCCTGTTGGTTGATGCGGTCATCAAACGGAACCTTGGCTGCCAGTGAGAGCAGTTCGCGCTCCTCCTCGCCGCGAGCCCGGACGGTGCTGGATGCCTTGCGGATGAAATAGGCCTGTTCTTTTTCTCCCTTGGCCAGGCTGATCACCGCCTTGTAGGGGCGTCCGTCGCCTCCCGGCGCCCAGATAACCAGCACATGTCGGTCATCAATGACAACCGGCTCGACCACAGGATGGTATGCCGGCGTGATTTTGGAAAATCCGAGATTGAGGATTTCCTTCTGGATGCCGTCGAGAGATTCGACAGGGAGTCCGGCTGGGGGCAGAATTGGACGCCCCTGCGACTCCGCGACTCCCACAATTACATATCCTCCGCCGAGATTGTGAAAGTCATTGGCGAACGCGCAGATCGTATGAAGAACGTCTCGCGGATTCCATCCCTTCTTAAATTCCAGACGCTCCGATTCCACATGTTTCCCCCGGAGCAGGTCATGGATGTTTATGGGCAGAGGCATGTTAATTCTCGCTTATGCCCGCCATCGGGCGGAAAAGTGTATGCGCCGCGCAGGCGCATCGCGAAAGTCTTTCAGCTAACCAAGGACTGAGAGCGCTCCATGAATGATATGAAGCGCCCGTGCTCCGCAACCAGTTTCTTTGGCAGTGCTGTTGCCCATCGAACTCTGAAGCGAGTGCGGTCATGCTTGGCTTCCTTTTTTGGGTGGATGACAGCAGCGCGGATCGGCGGGGGGAGGGTTGAGACGGGTTTGGTAGGGGGTGGCGGTGGTGATGGAATGTCGCATGGCGTCGTGGATTTCTAGGATGGTGTCTTTCGTGCGGTAGTGGCTGTGGGCGGATTCGTCTTTGCGGCGGACGATGGGGAAGGTGTCCATGATGTAGGAGACGGCGTCGCGGAGCGTGGGGAAGTGGCGCTTGAGTTTGGCGAGTTGCTCCGGGGTTTCGTCGTGGGGACAGCCGTCGGCGCGGTGGGCGGGGCGAAAGATATAACCGTGCGGCATCGTTGGCTGGCCCAACCTGCTGCGCGCGAACTTGCCGGCTAATTCTTCAATGGCGGTTTGATCTTTGGACATTGAATTTGCTTCTATCTTTTCATGAATCTTCTTTTGCGTCTTTGGATGGCAGCAGGTCCCGAAATTGTAGGAAGCCAAGGGAGCCTAGTTGATGTACCAAGGCAATCGCGGAATCCCGAATATCAGGGGCTCCTATCCGAATCGCAGTGGAGAGGATTGTCCGCATTTCGTCACGCCAAGCGCCGATGTGCCAGCGTTCGCGTTTTTGGCTTCCTTCGACCATCATCGAAAGGCATTTGACTGCTTGGCCGGGAAACTCATTTGACAACTCTGCCAAACGCTCAACAACAAGATGATTTCGTTCAGCCCAAGAAGCTATTTCCAAAACTGCCTGGAGTTGTTCCATCAACCAACCATCATCAAACTTTCCGGCTGTAAACCAATCGCCAAAGTTGATGATCTCCTCACTTTGCAGAGCCGCGTCTTCAGAGTTTCGAACTGCATTCAAGCGCCATTCCCAAAACTTTTGGATTCTCAAAATCGTTTCTCGCTCGATATCCTCATCCTTGGTTCTTTGAAGACTGATTCCGATGAATTCTATCGCATGTCCGCGCAATTTGACGGGCGCCTTGTCGTATGCCTTACACAGCAATGGGTCTTCGAGATCAATAATACCTCGCCAGTAAAAGGTCATAAGGTGGTCCATAAGGCATTCATCCGGATCGGCAGGCCTCCGATGCTCCTCAGACCATGTTCCGATCTTCTGAATGGCAAACCCATATTCGTCTCGGATCACTGGCAAGACATTGTTGTAAGGCTGACAGAACCGCGCGTATGCTGTCCAGGCAGCGTCGAAGTAGCCGCCGAGGTTCGGCTCCTTCGGGAAAATTCGTTCCTTGGCCGATTGCGCCCATCCTGGATCAAGCAAGACCAGCCAGGGGAAGTACCGGCCATACACAGCGCGTATCGCCAGGGAAGACTCTTTGGAAATATCAAGATGTTTTTCAAGTATGTCACAAACTTCAGGCATTGAATTGAAGCCTTCTGCGATCTCGCGTGCCGCGTCCGGCAAGCTCTCCATTGCTCTTCGCAGCCACAGAGCATATTGAACAACGGCATTAATAGATATGCCGCGAACGCTATTGAAGGCAATGATATCCAAATCAACTGCATCTCGTTCCCGTTCAATTGACGGGTCTTGATCATCCGTCAGCGGCGCCAAAACGCTCCACGAGAGTTGGCGAAATTCAATGGGGATAGAACTTGGCCCTAGCTTTAGCCCTTCCCCAATGACGTTTGCAATCTCACTGCGTATCCACTCAAGATTATTATTCAAATTGGAATTGCTGCTTTCCTGAATCTGTAAATCTGGCTGCTGTGATAGTATCGCTTTGCATAAATTCAACGTGGGTACCCAAATAGCTGTGTTGAATTGCTGTTTATTAGCGATCAACATCCTAATGCCGAAAATGAATTTGTGAACGATCCTAGGATGAAGTCCAAGAAATAGTTCCGCGCGCGAGAGGTATTTATCCGGATTTGGCCTGATGAGCTCCTTCAATGCCAGCCCTAGCGCATCAAGTGAATCATCCATCGGGTTTTCAGAAGGCTGGAAATTCCTCAAATATTGCGTTATTTCCTCGACTGTCATTGAGGCAAGTTTGTCTTGTGGAAGAGGCAAGGTCGGGCTTACTCTCCCTGACGTTACATAGATTAGAAAGTCCGGGCATTCGCCAATACTAAACTCATGGTGTAGTTCGTCAAATTTCTGCTTCCATTTGCCGGTCAGTTGATCTTTTACAGGTATCAGTTCCCTAAACTGAAAGAGGCGCAAATCCTTCGCAATCTCTTTTGAAGTTGGTTCTCTTTTGTGCCTCTCAAAAAAATTCTTCCTAAAGACTTCGGTATCTCTTCCTTGTTCGACATGCTGAAAGAAGATCGCTTTCGTCTCAGGAGCAAGCCCTGCAAAGACCGCCCGCAAGAGATGGAATCGTTCATGATGCAATGCAGGTTCGCTGTAAATTCCCGGAACGCTCAAGAGAGCGTTGGTTCCTACCATATCCAGGTCCGGCCATATCCTGCGAAGGTGCAAGCCGATCCGTTTGAAGATTAAATACTCATGAAATTCAACAATTTCGAGCACTTTTGCTCCGTGTTCAGTGATTAATTCCTTGCTTATGTCCCGAACCGCAAACACCAACAAGTCCTTTGGCGAGTCATGGATATTATTCTGCTCGTGCGGCTCTATTGCTGGCGGCCAATCCCAGACAAGTTCATACATTACATTATCAGGCCCTTGATGCATCATGGCTTTTGCAGCGTCTTGCAGCAAAGCGCAGAAAAGCTCAAGCGCACGTAATCCGGCGCACTTGGGCAGAACTGGCACTAGTTTTTCTATTACATTCGCGTACCAATAGCTATCCATCAGGGCTTGAGGCCCTTTTCGCGAACCAAGCGCTGTGGATTCCTCCTCTCCCGGCTTGCGTAAACTGGGAGAAATAGCCAACAACGCTTGAGCGATTGTAAGCGCGGCCTCAATTTCCTGTCCTTCTGCAAGATGAATCACAAGCAAGGCGTCGTCATCGGGAAACTGTAAGCGCTGAGTTTGATGAACCCATTCAATAAGATAGGGAACAATAGATGCGGCAACTGCTGGGGGCATTGCCCTTGTTGCTTCGACTATATCATTATGGATGCGAGAATTGCAGTTTGGCAGTATCTTGATTATGATATCTCGTACCTTCTCCGGTGCCCGCTTTGCCATTGTTTTAAGGCATTCAGCTGGCCACCATATATTGTGCTCAGACTTGGGGAGAGAGGAGAATTCCCCTGCTGCTGCCAATATATCCAACCACGCGGGATCGGAAATATGCTCATAGAAATAGCGTAAAGCCGCTTCCTCTGCCAACAAAGGTCGTAAATGATTTTCAAAATCCTTCGCATTAGGTCTTTTGTGGAGGATTTCATCAATCTTATTCAGAAGATCAAAGAAGGGTGTTTTCATGGTTTGGGCAAGTCCTCTGAAAGTCCGAAATTAGGCTCTAGAGATGTGCTGATATTATATAAGTTGCATAATTCGTCAAGTATTGCCTCAATTTCCCTGTGTCCCTGGCCTTCCGGGTCATATCGCATCACCTTCAATCCCAATTCTTCAAACCGTCGCATCTCTTGAATAAATACGCTTTCAGTTTTGCCATGATCTATTTGATCTTCTCCTAATTCGGTTCGTTCTCGAAATTCTTTAGGAGATAGCAATATTATCTTGCAAGGAACAATATTCTTCGACCGTGCACTGTTTATCTTATTTTGAAAGTTTCCTGCTTTTATTAGAATCTCTCTTATCTGATTTTCACTAAGACGACATCCAAGAAATAAGACGGGATGGTATGCAAATAGCATCTCCAAGAAGGTTCTGACGATTCCTGAATAAGCTTCATCGAATTCACTCTTTGAAAGTACAAGATAATCTCCGCATGGCTTGTCTCTAATTCGCGCAAGACCATGAATGTAATAAATAGGCCGATCACTTCCTCCTAAAGGCATTATTGGAAGATCAGGATAATGATATAATTGGTGACAACCGTTTTGCACGGCCGCCACAGAAAGAAGAGGATCGTAGTTTGTCGTAACA
>JAPLSP010000580.1 GCA_026398575.1 Candidatus Sumerlaeota bacterium
GTGCAGCCTGCGGTTGTTTTCAGTTTATGGCGAACGCGAGCGGCCCGAAAAGCTCTATCCATTATTGATCCGCAGCATCCTCGAAAACGCGCCGTTTCCGCTCTATGAGGGCAGCGAAAAGCATTCGCGCAGTTTCACCTACGTCGGCGATATCGTCGCCGGATGCCTGGCCGTGCTCGATCACCTGCCGGTGTGCCTGGGCGAGATTTTCAACATCGGAAGCGACCTTGAAATCACCACCGGCGACGGCATCCGCATCATCGAGGAAATCATGGCCAAGAAGGCCAATCTGGTCCGCACTCCCAAGCGCGCCGGCGACCAGTTGCGCACTCATGCCAATATCGAAAAGGCGCGGCGGCTGCTGGGCTATCAACCCATGACTCTGCCGCAAACGGGGCTGAAGGCTGAGGTCGAGTGGTATCAATCCAAAATTTTCGGCAAGATAAAATTCCGACCATGAAGTATGTGATTTTCCTCGGCGATGGAATGGCGGACGACCCGCGCGAAGAGCTGGGAGGCCGCACGCCGCTCGAAGCGGCCGCGATTCCCAACATCAACCGGCTTGCGCGCGAAGGCGTTTGCGGGCTGTTGCGCACGGTTCCCGACGGCCTGCCTCCCGATTCGACGGTCGCCAATCTGTCGGTGATGGGATACGATCCACGCGAGTGCCTTGAAGGGCGCGGCGTGCTGGAAGCGGCGGCGATGGGCGTGGAAATCGGGCCCAGCGATCACGCCATGCGCCTGAATCTCATCACGGTCACGGACGGCAAGATCATCTCGCACAGCGCCGAGAACATCAGCAGCGAAGAGGCGGCGGTCCTGATCGCCGCGCTGCGCGAAGGGCTGCGCTATGACGGCGTCGAGTGCCATGCCGGCGTTTCCTATCGTCACGTCTTGAAGCTGACGAGGCCGGCCTCCAAGGCCATTGATTGTTTTGCGCCTCACGATCATCTAGACGAGCTTATGGACAAGTACCGTCCGCGCGCAAATTCCGCCGATGGCGAAGCCACGGCGGAGCTGTTGAACGAACTCATCACGCGCTCCGCTGAAATTCTGGAAAATCATCCTGTCAATCTCGAGCGCGCTCGCAAGGGGCTGCTCAAGGCCAACTATTGCTGGCCCTGGTCCATCGGGCGCCGTCCGAAGATGAAAAGTTTTCAAGAGATGTTCGGCGTTCGCGGATCGGTGGTGGCCGCCGTGGACCTGATCCGCGGCATTGGCCGCCTCGTGGGAATGACGGCGCCGGTGATCAAAGGCGCCACGGGAATCTGGAACACGAATTACGAAGGCAAAGCCGACGCGGCGCTGCGTCTTCTTGAAAATCACGATCTGGTCTATATTCACGTCGAAGCGCCGGACGAAGCGGGGCACGAGGGGAATCTGAAACTGAAAGTGCAGACCATCGAGGATTTCGACCGCCGCCTGGTCAGTCATGTGGTGGACGCCCTGCGCGGCAAAGCGCGTTTCGCCGTTCTGCCCGATCACTATACGCCCGTCGCCCTTCGCACACACGTCGGCAAGCCGGTTCCGTTCGCCATCATGGGCCCGGGTCTGGCGCCGGATGACGTCCAAACCTACAGCGAAGCCGCCTGCGCGCGAGGCCGCTATCCCGATTTCCAAGGCGCCGACTTCATGCGGCGACTGATAACAGACTAAGCGCGCTGCGACAAAAATCCAGTGACGCGCTGTATTGCCATAAGGACCAATTCAATGCGGTCAGAAACGGCGCCAGCTTTTGGAGTAAGGTGGCTCGCCGCCTTCTTTTTGGCGTTACAATCGCCTTGGCGCTAAAAAGAAGGCGGCGAGCCACCTTACTCCAAAAGCTGGCGC
>JAPLSP010000054.1 GCA_026398575.1 Candidatus Sumerlaeota bacterium
CGAGTTCCGGGAGACCAGTTCCGAGTTCCGAGTTCCGAGTTCCGAGTTCCGAGCCGCAGTCTCCTGTCTCCCCTCTCCCCTCTCCCCTCTCCCCTCTCCCATCCCCTGATCCCTCTGCCGGACGATCCGCATATAGTGCGGCGCGCAGGTGGCTTTGGTCTGAATCTTGCCTTCCTTTGATATTTCATAAAGCCAGTTCAAGACCGACTCGTACCGTTCGGCGCTGAGCATCTGATCCTCGGCGATCTGGACTCCGCATCCGACCGGCACGAGCATGAACAGGTGCAGCGCGTCGGCGCCTTCGCGAAGCGCCATCTGATAAAGCGCGCCCAGTTCCTCCACGTTATGCCGCGTGACCGTGGTATTGATCTGAGTCGGCACTCCGCGCGCCCGCAGACGCCGCAACGCCGCCAACGCCGCCGCGAAGGAACCTTCCTGACGGCGGAAGGAATCGTGCGTGGACGCCAGTGCGCCATCAAAGCTGATCGCAACCCGCCGAATACCGCAGGCGCGAATCCGGTCCGCCGCCTCATCCGAGACCAGCGTGCCATTGGTAGCCAGCGCCACCGGCAACCCCGCGCGCGCCGCTTCGCCGGCCAGATCGAATATATCCGGCCGCATCAGCGGCTCTCCCCCGCTCAGCACCAACACCGGTTTGGCGAACTCAGCCAGCGCCTGAATCATCTGGCGCGCCTGTTCGGTGGTCAGATCCTTCTGGGAAAGCTCACGGCGGACTTCCAAGCGGCGGCAATGCGCGCACTCGAGATTGCACGCCGCGGTCGTTTCCCAAAAGACCAGCCGCAAGTTATGAATACCTTTCTTGTCCAACGAACCACTCACTCCATATTCAGCCACGCATAAGGCGTCAGAAAATATTTCGGACGTGACAACTCGCGGCGATCATTTCCGAAGGATAAAGCACGCCCCCGCCGCCCGTCAAGGAGCCTATCGGAGAACAGGGCTCTTCACTAGCAGCTCTGCACAATTTTGAAGTGACGGTATCTGGGCCATCCCGGAGGGATGATTGATAATAGCCCACCGTTGAAACGGTGGGCTATTATCATTTGTCCCTCCGGGACATCACCCGCTTTACGGATGGACACGGGCCACTAAATTAAAATTGAATGACCACTAAACGCCAGGGCGTTCGATTGGTTCTAGCAATTCTTATTCCTGAATGCGCAGCCGCAAGGATTCGGCATGAGCGGCCAAACCTTCGACGTCGGCCAGAAGCGCCGCCGTGGCGCCTAGTTTTTTCATCGCCGATTGCGAGGCTTCCAAAACATTGTTCGTTTTGACGAAATCATCCAGACTCAGCGGCGAGAAAAAGCGCGCCGTGCCGCCCGTCGGAAGCGTGTGGTTTGGACCTGCGATATAATCGCCGAACGCCTCGGGACACCAGGGGCCAAGGAAAATCGCGCCGGCATTCCGGACAAGCCCTGCGAGTTTTCGCGGTTCGCGAGTCATGATTTCCAGATGCTCCGGCGCCCGCAGATTGGCGATTTCCGCCGCCTGAGCCTCCTGCCGCGCAAAAATAACGGCGCCGTTGCGCTTGAGCGACGCCTGCGCGATGCGCTTACGCGGCGAACGTTCCGTCATCTCCGCAAGCCGCCTTTCGACGGCTTTGCCCAGCGCGCTGATTTTTTTTCCGGCGCCGATCAGCGCCAGAATGGCCGACGCCGCCTCGTCGTGTTCGGCCTGCGCCATCAGATCGGCGGCGATGAAATCCGGTCGCGCTGTCTCATCGGCCAGGATCATCACTTCGCTCGGGCCCGCAACCGAATCAATATCAATCTGCCCATAGAGCAGTTTTTTTGCGGCTGCGACAAACCGGTTGCCGGGGCCGACGATCTTGTCCACGCGCGCGATTGTCTTCGTGCCGAACGCCAGCGCCGCCACCGCCTGCGCGCCCCCGATGCGATAAGCCTCGCGCACTCCGGCGCGCCACGCCGCCCCCCACGTCGCGCGCTGCGGCAGGCTGCCGTCGGCGCGGGGAGGCGTGACCATGGCCACGCGCCGGACCCCCGCCGCGAATGCCGGCACGGCGCACATCAGAACCGTCGAGGGATAGGCCGCCTTGCCGCCCGGGATATACAACCCGACGCTGTCGAGCGGCAGCACGCGCTGTTCGAGCGTCGCGCCGGCGGAGTCTTTGAGGACGAATCCTTTGCGCCGCTGCCGCAGATGAAAGCGCGCGATGCGACCGCGCGCCAGATCAATCGCGCCCTGCAAATCCGCAGGAAGCGAATCCCAGGCCTGCTTCAGTTGTTCCGGCGCGATACGGAATTCAGCGGGCCTTAGAACGACGCCGTCGAAGCGGCGCGCGCAATCGGCCACGGCGCGGTCGCCCCCCCGGCGCACCGCTTCGATGATGTCCCAGACAGCCCGATCCAGCGCCGGATCCGCCGTCAGCGCCCGGCGCCACTTTGCAAGCAATCTCTTTGCATCCTTCGGGTATTCGTAGCGTGTCAGCATATTGAGCCTCGGCCATCCATTCAAATTCTCTTGGGATTGGGTTTATTGGCTTCCCCCAAAAACGCCAGGGCGCTTTCCGCGCCGGTCGTGATGCCCTCCATCATCAATCGCAGTTCATCGGAGGACGTGGCATACGAGAGCGCCGCTTCGCGCGTGACTTCTCCCTTCCGGAATAATTGCAGCAACGCATGGTTGAAGGTCTGCATGCCATCATGTTCGCCGTCTGCGATCGCCTGGGGCAACTCCAGCGTTTTGCCTTCGAATAGAAGTTTGGCAACGGTCGGCGTCGCGACCATGACTTCCACGGCCGGAATGCGCCCTCTTCCCGAGGCGCGAGGCAGCAGGCGCTGGCTGATGACGCCTTTGAGCGTCAACGACAGTTCCATGCGTATCTGCTGGTGCAGATGTGTCGGAAAATAATTGATGATGCGCTCGATCGTTTGCGCCGCGTCCATCGTGTGCAGCGTCGAAAGCACCAGATGCCCCGTCTCGGCCGCGGCGATGGCCGTTTCGATAGTCTCCACGTCGCGCATCTCGCCGATGAATATCACATCCGGGCTCTGCCGCAAAACCCGCCGCAGCGCCTCGCGGAAACTGACCGTATCGGACCCCACTTCGCGTTGGGACACAATCGCCCGGTCGTCTTCGAACGTGAATTCAATCGGATCCTCGATGGTGACAATGTGGCATGGCCGGCGGCGGTTGATATAATTGACAATCGCCGCCAGCGTCGTGGATTTGCCGCTGCCCGTCGTGCCCGTCACGAGGACCAGGCCGCGCATCATCTCTGCCAACTTTGCAACAACGGGCGGCAGATTCAGCTCGCTGAAGGACTCTGGCGGACGCGTGATATAGCGGAAGCACAATCCCGGCTGTCCGCGCTGACGCGACAAATTGACGCGGAACCTCCCCAAACCCTCGAGACTGAAAGACATGTCCACGTCCAGGGCGGTATCTTCCAGCGCAGAGGCCCTTCGCTCGCCCAGCAGTTGCTGCGCGATCGCCAGAAGCGTGTCGCTCGTCATTTCCGGATAACGCATGGCCACAATCTCGCCGTCCACCCGCATAATGGGCGAATCCCCGGCTTTGAGAAATAGGTCCGAGGCGCGCTCTTCCACGATAGCCCTGAGATATTCCGTCAGCTCTGCCATAGGCATTTTCGCCATCGTCCAGTTCTCCTTCCATATTTCGCGGACGCGAATATAGCTGGAATGGCCGCCGGGGGCAAACCTTATGTGGCGCAGGCAGGAATACCTGCGCCAGTCGAGACGACGTGAGCGCCTCGCGGTGTAGTAGCGCTCCAAGCACAAAATCTTAATTGCCAGGCAATAAAAGACACAGACTATCCAGATTGGCGACGAATGGTAGGCCGTCCCGCTCCGTCGGGCGGCCTTGGCTCGCTGTGGCCTCCCGACGGAGCGGGACGGCCTACCATTCGGCGCCAGCTATAGACACGCTAAGTATTTCATGAGACTTGGCGCCTAGCTATAGGTCGGAATGCGCACCGAGGCGGCCGGCGTCGCATTTTGGGCTTGACGCCCGCCAGCGCTTCATCCATCCTTTTATCCGCATGAACGAAATAATTGCCACAAACCCTATTGCCATCTTTCGCGCGCTGTCCGAGGAATTGCGCCTGCGCGTCCTGAATGTGCTCGAAGTGGCCGAATTTTCGGTGCAGGAACTGACCGAAGCGCTGGGCGTTCCGCAGTCCACGATCAGCCGCCATCTGGCGCGCCTGCGCGAAGCGGACTTGGTTGCGGCGCGCCGGCAGGGAACGCTGGTTTTTTATTCGAAAGGCCCGGCGCAGGCGAACGGAATCAGCCGGATGATCGCCGAATCGCTTCAAGCGCTGCCGCAGGCCGAAGGCGACCGCGCCGCCGCGCAGCGCATTCTCGACGCGCGCCGCCACGCGAGCCAATCCTACTTCGACGCAATGGCGCGGCGCTATTCCGAGATCGTCGAGCCGGGCGGCTCATGGCGCGCGCTGGCCGGAGCGCTGGCGCTGGGGTATGACGGCAAGGTAGTCGCGGACGTCGGCGCGGGCGAAGGCGAACTGACCGAGCGCCTGGCCGAAAGCGCCGCGCATGTTTACGCCGTGGATCAATCGCCGGAAATGATCAAAGCGCTCAAGGCGCGGCTCGGCAAGCGCCGGAACGTGACCATTCGCCGGGGAGACTTCGAGGCGCTCCCGCTCAAAGACGCCTCCTGCGACTGCGTCATCGCCAGCCAGACGCTGCATCACTGCTCGCGTCCGCGCCAGGCGTTGCAGGAAGCCTGGCGCATTCTGCGCGCCGGCGGGCGACTCATCATTCTGGACCTGGCTGCGCACGAACAGGAATGGACGCGGGAAAAATTGGCGGATTTGTGGCTGGGATTCGATGAGGCGGAGCTGACGGCATGGATGAAGAGCGCCGGATTTGAAAACATCAAAACACTCACCTCCCCCACTTCGCATGACGATTTAAAGGTGCTGACCGTGACAGGCATTAAGCCTTGAAGCGCAAAGGGGCCAAGGGAAAAAACGCTATGATTCATCCGAACACCATACGAGCTTATGCTCGGCGCGTAGCCAGGGAATTCAAGCCCCATAAAATAATCCTTTTCGGCTCCTACGCCTATGGAAAACCGACAGAGGATTCCGATGTGGATTTGCTGGTGATCATGCCGCACAAAGGCCGCAGCGTGCAAAAAGCCATCGAAATCAATTTGCGGCTAAATGCGTCATTCGCAATGGACTTGCTCGTTCGTTCGCCCAATTTTATCAGAGAAAAAGCAGCGCAAGGCGATTCTTTCATCCACGAAGTCATGGACAAGGGCAAGGTCTTATATGAAGCCTGAAACTCAGGAATGGATTGCGAAGTAGAATTTCAAAGAGATGCACATCTAAAGCTTAGGAGATTTCATTATGACTGGCACCGAGTTCCTGCGCCTTCTTCAGACTGAAGCTACGCGCTTCAACAATGCAATCGCCACAGATAAAGGCGATTGGATAATCAAGGGGTTTATTGATATTGCAGAAAATATTTATACAATATCAGTAGACACAAAAGTGATCTCTAAAATCCTCGAATTGCTGCTATTCCCTGAGTTGGTTCGTTTTGCCGAGAAGCATAATCTTAAGATTGTTCTTGCTGAGCATCAGAATCATTATCCCGATATTAGTTTCGTGGATCAAAAAGGCAACCGTTTTGCGCTTGATCTAAAAAGCACATATCGCACGGCGGCCAATGCGGTGAATGGCATGACATTAGGCGCATTTACTGGATATTTTCGAGAGCGCAAAAGCGATAAAAATATCTCATTCCCCTATTCATCATACGCTGGCCATTATGTGCTTGGGATCATTTATTCGCGTTGTGAAGAAGCAATTGATGAAAGAAAGAAGTATCGTCTGGAAGATATTCATAAGATCACTTCTGTAATAGGAGAATTCCAATTCTTTGTGCAAGAGAAGTATCGAATTGCAGTAGATCGCCCAGGCAGCGGAAATACAAAGAACATTGGCTCCGTCACCACCATATCAGACCTGATTAATGGCACTGGCCCCTTCAGCTCATTGGGCATTGAAATTTTCGATGATTATTGGATGTATTATCTAACCAAAGACATGGCTCGAGCAGCGGAAATGCCGAAACGGCCATACATGAACCTGAAAACATATTTTGAATACAAAGGGATAAAGCCATAGTGTTTAAGCCTTTGCCTCGCCATCAATCAAGAATAATTGTCCCTCCAATAAAATGTCAGGGAATAAAGACGAAGCTTGTCTCTTTCATCTTAGCCAATATTAAATGGCAGGGTAAAGGGCGATGGATTGAACCATTTTTAGGATCGGGCGTTGTCGCGTTCAACGTAGCGCCGCCGCGTGCATTGCTAAATGATATTAATCCGCACATAGTAGGATTATATCAAGGCATTTGCAACGGAACCATCACCCCAATAAAAGCAAGAGAATTCTTATCCGAGGAAGGCGACAAACTGGAAAAATATGGAGAAGAGCACTTTTATTCGATTCGAGAACGGTTCAACAAAACCGGCGATCCGCTGGATTTTCTTTTTCTAAATCGCGCCTGCTTCAACGGCCTTATGAGATTCAATTCAAAGGGAGGATTCAACGTCCCCTTTTGCAGAAAGCCTGAGCGCTTCGCTCTTGCTTACATATCGAAAATATCAAATCAGATCGCAAGCACTTGTCGCGTCATGCATGACAAGGATTGGCAATTCACATGCACCGATTGGCGAATCTGCCTGCAAAACCTAAATCCCGATGATTTCGTTTATATGGATCCACCTTATATCGGCCGCCACACAGATTATTACACCCAGTGGTCAGACCAGGATGCAACTGATCTTGCAAATGCAGCGCGCCATCTTCCCTGCGGCTTCGCGCTTTCAATGTGGAAAGAAAACCAGTATCGTGCCAATGATCATTTGCAGGAGTATTGGGATTGGGCTATTGAAAGAACATTCACTCATTTTTACCACCTCGGCGCCACCGAAGAACTGAGAAATAGCATGGAGGAAGCGTTGATGATAAAGCCAGGTTATGAAGGGCAAGGTTATCAATCTGAGCTACTGCATGAAAGTGAACAACTCGCCTTAGCCATTCAAGAGAAACCAATACTATATAAAAACAGTAAGCAATTAAAATAACTTTCATAAGGAGACGGAAATCACATGGCCACCGCCACGAAAACCACAAACGGAACACCCAGGATCAAACTACCCGATTATTCGGGACTGAAGAACAAGGTCATGGACATGTCCCTGGCCGAATGGGGACGCAAGGAAATCGAGATCGCCGAGCAGGAAATGCCCGGCCTGATGACGACGCGCGACAAATATGGCCCGCGCCAGGCGCTCAAAGGCGCGCGCATCAGCGGCTCGCTCCACATGACGCTCCAGACAGCCGTCTTGATCGAGACGCTGAAATGCCTGGGCGCGAACGTGCGCTGGGCCTCGTGCAACATCTTCTCGACGCAGGACCACGCCGCCGCCGCCATCGCCGCCACCGGCACGCCCGTCTTCGCATGGAAGGGCGAGTCGCTCGAAGAGTACTGGGAGTGCACGCTGCAAGCGCTGCAATTCCCCGGCGGCAAAGGCCCCACGCTGATCGTGGACGACGGCGGCGACGCCACGCTCCTTGTGCATCGCGGCTATGACGCCGAAAACGAC
>JAPLSP010000089.1 GCA_026398575.1 Candidatus Sumerlaeota bacterium
GATTTCCTATCAGATCGTCTGGAGCTACCGGTCCGTCAACAGCCACGGCATGTTCAGCCACATCGGCTCCAGCGCCCAGCGCCTCCCGAACGGCGGCACGTTTATCTGCTCTGACACCGAAGGCCATTTCTTCGAAGTAACTGCCGACGGCAAACTCACCTGGGAATACATCAACCCCGTCACGCGCGACGGCGCGGTGAAGATGCTGGGCGATGTTTTGCCCATGACAAACTCCGCCTTCCGCGCCTATCGTTTTGCCGCCGATCATCCCGCGCTCAAGGGCCGCGACCTGGCGCCGAAAGGCACGATCACCGAACGCGCCGCGCAAGGTCTCGACCCCCAACCCAAGCTGCGTCCCGATGGCAATCGCCCGCCAGCGGGCGGCGATGACCGGCAGGACCGCCGCGGCCAAGGCGGCAAAGGCGGCCAACGCGGTGGCGACAACCGGGACAATCGTCCACCGCGAGACGACCAGCGCGCGAAATGAACGCACACAGTCGAAAGCACAAATGAAAAGATCGTCGTGGTTCATCAGCCTTTCTGTCGCCGCTCTGCTGAACGCGACGTTGCATCCCGCCGCGCTTGACTTCGATCATCTGGCGCCATAAAATGCGGTCGCAGTAGCGCAGTAGCGCAGTAGCGACGTTCAAAGCGTTGCTGCCGGTTCAGAAAACTGAGAACCTCCATGCAAAAAATCCTCCTCACCCTCACCGCCCTGCTGCTGGCGCCACTCGCCGCGCTCCATGCTGCTGATGCGCCCCAACTACCGCGTCCCAAACTGCAAATCATCAACGGCAGCGGCCAAACTATTGACATTTTCTGGCTCAAGTCCGGCGCCGAGCGCGTGCGGAATGGTTCCGTTGCCCCTGGAAAAGATACCATCATTGCCACGACGCTCGGGCATCGTTTCGAGGTCGTAGGTCACGACGACAAGACGACCGTCACGGTGACCAGCGAGGTTCCAGTGCAGGGCTTTCGCTACGATCCGCAAGGCCGGGACGGCGTGCCGTCATTCTATACGCAATCCGTCAGCGCGAACGGCTTCCCCATCGTCGCCTCCGCCAAAGTCAATCCCTATGCCCTCAAGGAGGCCGCTTTCATCGTGAACATGATGCTTGCGAAACGCGCGGACGCGCGTGAGGCGATGATCAAGAGCGGCGCGCGGATTTGCATTATGGCCTGCAACGAATACACCACCGACCTGCCGGAGTTCGTTCGCCTGAGCGAGGAAAAGGTCCCGGGATTCGAGAATTTATCAGCGAAGAACTATTGGGACGCGCGCGCCCGCGGCCAAGGCGGCAGTGAGACCGACCCCTATTGCTCCACCGGAGAGGAGAACCTGCTCGGTTACCCAGGCGACCCATATCACGCGGAGTGCATCCTCATCCACGAGTTGGCCCACAATATCCACCTGCGTGGCATGGTGAATGTGGACCCGACATTCGACACGCGGATCAAGGCCGCCTACGGCGCCGCGATGAAGGCCGGACTCTGGAAGGGCAAATACGCGTCCGTGAACCACCACGAGTATTTTGCCGTCGGCGCGGCGGCATGGTTTGGGCACAACCGCTTCAACGACTTTGACCACAATCATGTACATTTGCGCTCGCAGCTGATCGAATACGATCCCGGTCTCGCCGCGTTGTGCCGCGAAGTTTTCGGCGACACGGCGCCGCAATATACCAAACCGGCGACGCGCCTCACCGGCCACCTGGGCGGCTACGACCCGGCGACGGCGCCAACGTTTGTATGGCCGGAGCGGTTGAAGCAGGCCAAGGTGGAAATCCGCGCGAAAGCAGAGGCGCGGGACAAGGCGGCCAACGGCGCCAGCCGGCGTTAGAGCGTCTCGGAAAAGTGTGTGTCTCCCGCATAAAAACGCCCAAGAACCGGCGTTTTTATGCGGGAGACACCTCGGATAAATTGCTTTTCCGACACGCTCTTAGACGAGGGCCATCGCAGGTTGGAACGCGCAAGCCAGTCGGGTACTTCGGGATTTCGGCGCGGCCTTGCGCCGCAGTTTACGAACCTGGAAGGGAAACGGCCAAGAACATGAAGCACACCATCAGACTCCTCAGCGCCCTGCTGCTGGCCCCGTTGGCCGCGCTATACGCCGCTAATACGCCTGCGCCAGGCGCCAAACCCAATATCGTCTTTGTGCTGATAGATGACCTGGGCTATGGAGAGCTGAGCTGCCACGGCAATCCGGTTTTCCAGACGCCGAACATGGACCGGCTTCACGCGGAATGTGTGCGCTTTACGGATTTCTGCGTGGGCGCCACCTGTTCGCCCACGCGCGCGGCGTTGATGACGGGGCGCCATGAGTTCAAGTCGGGAGTCACCCATACGACGGGGGGACGGGAGCGACTGGCGCTGGACGCCGTGACCTTGCCGCAGCTGCTCAAGACAGCTGGTTACGCAACCGGCATCTTTGGCAAGTGGCACTTGGGCGCACAGGGGGACTACCGCCCAGAACGGCGCGGTTTCGACGTCTCCATTACCACCGTCGGAGACACACAGAACTCGCATTTCGATCCCACGCTTTTGCACAATGGCGCCCGGCGCGAACATAAGGGATTCCGCGAAGACATTCTCTTCAATGAGGCCATCGAGTTCATCAAAGTCAACCGGGAACGCCCTTTCTTCTGTTATCTGCCGACCTATTCGCCGCACGCCCCGTTGCGTGCGCCCACGGAGTATCTGGAGCGCTGCAAAAAACAATTTCCCAAGGCGACGCCGGCGCCTTTTTACGCGATGATCTCCAACGTGGACGACAATCTGGGCCGGCTGCTGGAAACACTGCGCGACCTGAAGATCGAAAACAACACGGTGGTCATCCTCATGAATGACAACGGGGCGACCTACGGCGTGGACCAATGGAATGCCGGGATGCGCGGATGCAAGGGGGCGGCGTGGTTCGGGGGACACCGGGCGCTTTCCTTTTGGCGCTGGCCGGGACATTGGCGCCCGCGTGATGAGGGCCGTCTCAGCGCGCATGTGGATGTGGCGCCGACGCTCGCCGATCTGGCCGGGGTGAAACTTCCCGCGGAGCTGGTTCCCAAGCTCGACGGGTTCAGTCTGCGTCCGTTGCTGGAATCGCCCAACGCTCCATGGAACAGCGAGCGGATGCTCTTCCAAAACGCCGGGCGATGGCCGACGGGGCGGGCTGCCGAGCACGGAGAAACCTTTTGCGGAGTGCGTTGGAGGCAGATGCTGCTTGTGCGCGCGGCCACTTGCGGCCAGTCCGGCTGTCAGGGATTGTGCACGGGCACAGTGCCGTGGCGGACCGCGCCAGGTTACACCAGGAATTTCGCATTTCATTACGCGCTCACATCGGAGAACGGCTGGGCGCTCTTCGATGTCAAAGCCGATCCGGCGTGCGAGCACAATCTGGCCGATGCCGAATCCGCAACCGTCGCGCGCTTGCGCGGCGCCTACAAGGAATGGTGGCAGGGCGTGGCGCCCATCGTGCAGAAGGTGGACCAAAACCTCAAAGGCGCCCAGACCCAGACAGTGGATTAACTGGAAAAACACAGCAGTGATACCGTCAATGATTGGGAATGGCACAATAGTCTGGACAAAACAAACCATGCAGAAGGACTGTTGATCATGAAACCAAATGAAATCCTGAAAATGATCATCGTCATCACAGCCTCGCTTCTGCTGCTTGGTGGCGTTGCGCGCGCGGACGACACGGGCACGGCGCCAGCGATGGGCTTCGCGCGCTCGGCTGCCATCCCTCAGACCGCAGAGGAACTCTGGGCAGGATTCGCAGAATTCGACAAGGCCACACCGCTCGAGACAGAAATCCTCAAGGCGTGGGAGCAGGATGGCGTGGTCTGCCGGCTTGTTCGCTACCAGGTTGGTGTTTTTAAAGGAGCGCCGTCGAAGGTCGCCGCGTTCTACGCCTTTCCGAAGGGAGGAACGAAACTTCCAGCCCTCATCGAGATGCATGGCGGAGGACAGGCGGCGTCGCTCGATAGCGTGATGACTTACACCAAGCGCGGCTATGCCGGCATTTCCATCAACTGGGGCGGAAACAAGCTGAACTTTGGCCGCACGCAGATGACATACAACGGCCCCCAAACCGACTGGGGCAATCTCGATGCCACTCATCCGCCTCAAAGGAACAAGGTGAATCATTTCGCCGGCGCGCTCACCCCCGATGAATACACGCTGGACACGGTCGTATCGCCTCGAAACAGCAACTGGTTCCTGGTCCTGATCGCGGCGCGCCGAGCCATCACCTTCCTGGAACAGCAGCCTGAAGTGGATCCTGCGCGGATCGGCGCCTGCGGCCATTCCATGGGCGGCAAGCTCACCACCGACCTGGCCGGCATTGATAAACGGGTGAAAGCCGCGGTCCCATCGTGCGGGGGCGCAGGAGATATTCCGGAGGGCCAGACCGACCTGCCGGGATGCGTCAAAACCAAACTCTCGGCAATGGAATTGGCCTGCATCTCCGACAATGCCTACATCCCGCAGATCACCTGCCCGGTGCTATGGCTGTCGCCAACCAACGACTTCAACGCCCACATAGACAACATGGCTTGGAACTGGCGCAACCTGCCCGATGACCGCGTGCGCTTCAGCATTTCCCCACACTTGAATCATCGCCACACGGACGAGCACGCCATCACCCAGCATCTGTGGTTTGAGCAGCATCTGAAGGGCGCTTTCAAGATGCCGCAGACGCCGCAGCTTGTCCTGAATCTCAAGACGCCGGATGGTGTGCCGCTCATCACCGTCACGCCGGACGACTCGATGCCCGTCAAGCGGGTGGACATTTACTATACGCTCGATCCGCATGAACTGACCCGCTTCTGGCGCGATGCGGCAGCGGTGAAGGCCGGCAAACAATGGACGGCCGTCTGCCCGGTCATGAACCTCGACCAACCGATCTTCGCTTATGCCGATGTGGTTTACGATACTCCGGAGCAATATCGCAAGATGGCGCAAGCGCCCGGACAGGATAACACCGACACTTTCGCGATCAGTTCCAGGGCGCTATGGGCAGCGCCCGCGCTATTGCAGGCGTCGGGTGTCAAAGTCACGGACAAACCGGATCGCATGATTGACGACGGTTCCCGCGGCTGGCGCGACTGGTATCGGCTGAACTGGGGGCATCCGCCCCTGTGGACCGCAATCACACGGAAGTTGAAGGATCCCAAGTGGCGCGGCCCGGACGGCGCAAAGCTGCTGTTGGAAATCAAATCCCAGACGGACAATGCGCTCGTGATCGCGTTCAATTGCAATGCCTGGGGCGCCTTCGCTGCCGGCAAGCCCGCCGTTGACTACACTGTGGTCAAAGAACTGAAAGGCTCAAAGGACTGGCAAACCGTGTCCGTCAGCCTGAACGAGCTGATCGCCACAGATCCCAAAATCACGGCGCCACTCGCCAATTGGCGGACCGTCACCGAGCTCAGCATCAGCCCCTGCGGCGAAACCGTCAAAGACGGCCAGAAGGTGAAAGTGAACGGCAAGCCGTGGCAGGGACCAAGAGAAATCCGCAACCTGCGCTGGGAAGGAGGCGAATACTCGCAGCAAAGGACCGGAGATTCCGTTCTGACTCCGGCGGAACACCAGAAGCAATTCAACGACGCCATCAAGAAATCGCTGGAGCAGGAGAAAGCAGATCGGCAGCCCAAGTAGCTTGCATTTCTCACCAGCGTTTGCCAATTCGAGCGATAACTCGGGCGCCAACAGCGTTCTATTATGCCCTGAAAGGGCCAAAAGAAAACAGCCCAGGGCAACGCCCTGGGAACAGTTCAATAATTTATGCAAAGCCCTGAAGGGGCGAAAGAAAACATTTCCACATTATGACAACTGCTCTTCCGCCCTTACAGGGCTTGAAAAAATAAGCTCCGGCGGTTCCCAGGGCGTTGCCCTGGGCTGTTTTCTTTTGGCCCTTTCAGGGCATGATGCAGTGGCCTTGGCGAGAAATGCGGGGTAGAGCAGATAGGCGCCAGGACCATCACCTTCCTGCTGTAATGCCATTTCCAAGTAATCACCAAGAGAGACTCATGAAACGACTGCTCCTCATGATCGCCTCCCTGCTGTTGGTTTCGCTGGCCGCGCTGCATGCTGCCACGCCGCCGCGGCCCAACTTCGTCTTCATCCTTGGCGAAGGCCACGGCTGGAGCAGCCTGTCCGTGCAGATGGACGCCGCCGTGCCGGAGTCCAAGAGCAGTTTTGTCCGCACTCCGAATTGCGAGAAACTCGCGCAAGGCGGGATGCGCTTCGCCAACTTCTACGCCCCTTCACCGCGTTGCACGCCGTCCCGGGCCGCGTTCCTGACCGGCAAAAGCCCGGCGCGACTGCGCATGACGTTCGTCGGCAAAGGCAAGAAAGAGAGCGGCGGCAATCCGAACGGACGCGTCATCGCCCCCGACAGTTCCATCGAGTTACCCACGAGCGAGACGACCATCGCGGAATTGCTCAAATGCGCGGGATATGCCACTGCGCATTTCGGGAAATGGCATATAGGGAGAGTCAACCCCTCCCAGTACGGCTTTGACGAGAGCGACGGCCCGACCAACAACGCCGGTCCCGACAACGTCGCCAATCCTCACCCCAAGCAGCTGTATGGAATGACCGAGCGCGGGATTGATTTCATGGCCCGGCAGGTTACGGCAGGCAAACCTTTTTATCTCCATCTATCACATTATGCCTCGCGCCAGGACGGCGATTCAAGCCCCGGAGCGCTCGCTGCCGTGAAGGCTTGGGGCGGCGCCATGAATGAAAGAGAAATCGCCGAGGCAGCGGCGACCCTCGATCTGGATATCGCGTTTGGGCTGGTTCTCAAGAAGATTGACGAGCTCGGCATCGCCAACAACACCTATGTCATCTTTACCACCGACCACGGTTCTCCGGGGAAAAATCCGCCGCTGGCCGGAGGCAAAGGCACAGTTTCCGAGGGAGGACTGCGAGTGCCCTTCATCATTCGCGGTCCGGGAATCCAGCCGGGCGCCTGCTCGCGCGTTCGGGCGATCAGAGAAGACCTGTTCCCAACCATTGCCGCGCTGGCCAAGATCAGCGAGCCGCTGCCCAAAGGTGTTGAAGGCGGCAGTCTCGTTTCCGTGTTGACCAACTCCGGCGCCGGAACAGTACAACGCCCGCGCGAGGAGTTCATCGTTCACTTCCCGCATTACGACAAGGACGCCATCGGTCCGGCTTCCGCGATCCTATTGGGCGACTTCAAGCTGATCCGTGTTTATGAGACGGGCGCGCTGCGTTTGTTCAATATCGCCCAAGACCCCGGCGAACGTCATGACCTTGCGCAGAAAATGCCCGACAAAGCCAAAGAGTTGAACCAACGTTTGACAGACTACCTGTCGGCCATGAATGCCCAAATGCCGAAGCTCAACCCGAATTACGATCCCGCAAAGCCCACGGAAACCAAGCGCGGAAGATGAAACAAAAGCGGCGCCGTGTATCACACGTACTCGACCTGCGCGCGCGGGATTGACCTGCTCAACACCACCTACAGCTTCCTCGATCTAACCGCTAAAGGGCGCGACGAGAACCTGGAACGGCCGCAGGACTGGGTGCGTTACCACGATAAATACCGTACTCGGAAGTGACCATCGGGCCTGCCGGGTAGCATGGGCGCCGCGTCTGAATTCCTCTGCCGGTTCGGGGAAGCGGTTCACGCGATTGACAAAAATCTGGTTCGCAAATACGGCTCGGTACAGCTTGTTCCGTCCTTCAAGCGCAGCGAAACATTTTGGCTGGGGAGGGAGGATTCGAACCCCCGACATACTGATCCAGAGTCAGTTGTGCTACCAACTGCACCACTCCCCAGTGGCGCCGAAGCGGAAAAAAGGATGCTCAGAGCCAATCCGGATGTCAAGCGGTTATCGCTGGAAATGAGGGTTGCCGCGCGCGAACTCTTATGCCTAAACTACCGGCCTTCATCGCGAGTCATCCAAGGCCATGAAATATGCCGTCCACGAATCATCAACCGATCGTTCAGGTCCGCAATCTGAGCAAGGTTTTCAAGCACGGCGAGAGCGAGGTGGTCGCGCTCGATAGCATCAATCTCGACATCCAGCCGGGTGAATTTGTTTCGCTCATGGGGCCTTCGGGCTCGGGCAAGTCCACGCTGCTGCACATCATCGCCGGCATTGACCGCGCCAGCCACGGAGAATGCCGCGTGCTGGACGACGACATCGGGGAGTTGTCGGAAAGCGAGCTGTGCGGCTGGCGCAACGAGCATATCGGCTTTGTCTTTCAGAGCTTCAACCTGATCCCGGTCCTGACGGCGGCCGAGAACGTCGAAATGCCGCTCTTGTTAACGGGCCTGAGCCGGGCCGAGCGAGCCGAACATGTGGCGACGGTACTCGGGGTTGTTGGCTTGGGCGACCGCATGACGCATTATCCGCGGCAACTGTCGGGCGGGCAGGAGCAGCGCGTGGCCATCGCGCGCGCGCTGGTGGCCGATCCGACGCTGGTCCTGGCGGACGAGCCCACCGGCGACCTCGACCACAAATCCGCCGACGAAGTCCTGACCATCCTCCGCAAGCTGAACCAGGACTATGGCAAGACCATCATCATGGTCACCCACGACCCCAGAGCCTCGCACTACGCCACTGTCACGCGGTACCTGGATAAAGGCGAGTTGTTGCCAATAGAGACCAAGCCATAAGAAAATCCGACCGCTGCCATGAGAGTAGGCTGACTTTTTTCAGAGATGTATTCCCTGTTCATGCGGATTCCAGTTGCGCGGAAGACAGCTGGGGCGCCATCCTCATCGCAAATAAAGGAATCATAAAAGGAACCCTTTCTTATGGCTCTTCCGTTGGCAATCAGACAACTACTCTATCAGGCATTCGACCCGGATGTTCCTGTCTTTCCGGACGAGAAAAATCTATATGTGGACCTGAATGACGTCAGGCCTTTTACCAATGTGGTCAGGCGCCTGACAGATAAAGTCATGCTAAGCAAGGGCAAAAAAACCTGCCAGATCATCGCGGGACACAATGGCAGCGGAAAAACCACAGAACTATTGCGCGCCGCAAAGAAACTGAAGTCCGACAATTTTTTCGCTGTGCTCTGTTCACTGAAAAATGAAGTGGATTTGGCCAATCTGGATGTGCCGGAACTCATCCTGACTATGGCTGCTTCGCTTGATGCGGAGCTACAGAAGGAAAATATCCAGATTATTCCCGATCAATTGAAAGACCGTTGGGCGCTATTAAAGAGCTGTTTTTTGCCTAATCTCGATATTTCCGAGCTGGCATCGTTGGGTTTCAAAGGGGGATGGGAGAAGATCAAGGACGCCATTAAATGGAGCACGAAGGCGCTGGAGGAGTTCCGCAAAATTGTGGAGGCGGATATTAGCAGCTGGATGCGAGTGATCAATGACATGATCGGGCAGGCAATTTCCCGATTATCGCCTCAGTGGCATGGATTGGTTATGATCGTGGATGACTTGGAAAAAATGATTATGCGTCCGGCGCCATGGGACTCGCAGATAACGACAGCGGAATATCTATTCACTCACCGCCATACGCAACTGGGCGGTTTTGAATGCCATGTGATCTATACGATGCCATTGTATCTGGTTTATTCTCATATCTCGGGCGTCGTGGAGGATTGTTATGGAGAAAAGCCGCCAGTCGTGCCCATGACAAAAATTCGCGAACGTCCCTCGCAAAGAACAGCGGCGGACCCGCTAAAAAGCGACGGCGTCATTAAATTTCTCGAAATCATCCAACGCCGCATTCAATCCTGTAAGCTCAAATTCGAGGATGTTTTTGCCAGCGAGGATATCGCCATAGATTTGGTGCGCTTCAGCGGCGGGCAGCCTTCGCAACTCATGATTCTTATCCGCGAGGCGATTTCGCAGTGCGATCTGCCGATTGACGCCGATACGGTGAAAGCCGTCAAAGCCATTTCAAGCCGGTCTTATTCCTTGATGATGCGCGAAGAGTACAAAGATATCCTGGCCACAGTGGCGAAAACGGGCGAGTTGCCGCGCAATGAAGGCAACGAAAAATACATCCGCGAATTGCTGGCCAGTCGCGCGATCCTGGCTTATAACAATGACGAACCCTGGCACGATGTCAATCCGGCGATGGAAGCACGCGTGGCAAAGCTGTAAATCCTTTGCTCTTTGCCTTTGCTTAAGCCTTTCGAGAAGCCGTGCTAAAGCACGCTTGTATTGAAGGCTGCCTGCAGACACCCCAGCTAAAGCAGTGTGCAAAGAAGAGCCGGCTAAAGCCGGCTAATATGGTTGCTGCTTTGCGATATTAGCTGTTGTCTTTTCATTTTGAGCAGCAATGGAAAGAATTCATGAAGAGTTTGCCGGCTGAAATAGGATCGCAAGAAGCGGTTTTTAATTCGCTGCTGCGTGTATTGGACTATTCGCGCGGCGCTTTTTCGCTCTCCATCGCCGTCTGCCCTCCGCGCGAACAGGCGCGTCTGGTCGAGCGGCTCAAACTCGAATGGCAAGGCCTGTGCGTTCTTGACCTGCCCGCCTTTACGCCTAATATCTTGCGCTATGCGCGCGAGCAATGCCCCGAACCTGAAGGGCCGCTGATGGTGACGGGATTGGACCGGCTTGTGGCGCCGCTGGAGAACGGCGATTTTCAGACGTTGCGCGTCCTCAACGCCTCGCGGGAAAAATGGCCAGATATTTACAAATGCCCCGTCGTCTTCTGGGCTTCCTCCTACGTTGTGCGCGCGCTTGCGCTGCGGGCTCCTGATTTTTGGCGATGGATCAGCCATCATTTTTATTTTGATGAGAGCGGCGCGGAAGGCAAATCCGAAGGCGCGGGCGGAAGCGAACCGGAAATGGCCAAGCGCGAAATACTCGATGTGGAAGAGGATTTCGATATTCCCGAAGCGGACCGGCCGGCGCGGATAAAGGAATTGGAGGAATATCTAAAGGAAGCCGGTGAAAATCCGCCGCCCGCGCTGCAGCCTCACATTTTGCGGTGGCGCCTGGAATTGTCATATCATTATACCAATGACTGCGATTGGGATCGCGCGGAGTCATTGGCGAATCGCGCGTTGGAATTGGCGCTCAAAATGAATTTCCCAGAGGCTGAAGTCCGCGCGTTGGATGGATTGGCGCGATTCTTGATTCAATGTACACGATGGGATGAAGCGCAATCGCAGTTGCTTAAGGCGCTACCGATTGCCAAAACTTGCGCGTCGCCACGATTTTTGGCCAGAATTTATTTTCGCCTTCATGTCGTCGCTCTATTGAAAAGCGACTGGGATACGGCGCGGGACTGGGGCAAGCAAATTGCTTATTTGCGCGATTCTTACTCACAGGACCCCGCGATCGCGCTTATGGATGCGACTGGCGCGGTTAATGCGAGCTATTGCTATGGCCTAGCAAAGCGCTTTGCAGACTTAGAGCGCTGGGCAGAGCGGCTGACTCTGGTTCGCGACGCCTTCTCGGAGGACTGCGGAATTGCGCTTCGGGAAGCTATAAGCGCGGTCAATGCGATTTGGGGTTATGGCTTGGCGCAACGCTTCGAGGACTTAGAGCGCTGGGGCGGACGGCTTGCGCTGGTGCGCGGCGCCTTCCAGGAGGATCGCAAAATTGCGCTTGCGGAAGTAAATGGCGCGGTCAATGCAATCTATCTCTATGGGTTGGCGCAACGCTTCAAGGATTTGGAGCGCTGGCGAACGCGCCTTGCAACGGTATCTGAAGCCTTCCCTCAAGATCAAGAGATCATGGGAATAGCATCGAAGCACTTGAAAAAATCATAGGAGGACGCAAATGCCGCTGAATATGAAGAGCTTGCTGGATGTTGTGGTAAAGCTGGAGGCGTCGGATTTGCATATCAAGGTGGGGAGTCCGCCGATGTTGCGGATGAATGGCAAACTGAAGCCGACCGAGGCGCCTCCGCTCAAGCCGGCTGATACGGTGGCGCTGATCAGCGAGGTGATGCCTGAGCGGCTGCTCGCGGATTTTGAAAAGCGCGGAACGGTGGATTTTCCGTACAGCATCCCGGGCGTGGCGCGCTTCCGCATGAACGCCTTCCATCAGCGCGGTTCGACGAGCCTTGCGGTGCGCCGCATCAGCTTCAAGGTTCCGACTGTCGCGGAGCTATACCTGCCCAAGACGCTCGAATCCATTGCCGACGAACGGCGTGGCCTTGTCGTTGTCACGGGCGTGACGGGCAGCGGCAAATCCACGACGCTGGCGGCGATGCTCAATCACGTCAATCAGACGCGGCGCGAACACATTATCACGGTCGAGGACCCGATCGAGTATCTTTACACCGATGACAAATCCATTTTCAACCAGATCGAACTCGGGGTGGATACGCCGGATTTCGCCATGGCCTTGAAGCACATCCTGCGGCAGAATCCCGACATCATCCTGATCGGCGAAATCCGCGACCGCGAGACGATCAAGACGGCGCTGTCGGCGGTCGAAACGGGGCACTTGGTCTTCTCAACGCTGCACACCCCCGACGCCAAGCAGACGATCAACCGCATCCTGCACTTCTTCCCGAAGGATGACGAGCGGCTGATCCTGCAGCAGCTGGGATTGAGTTTGCAGGCGGTCATCTCGCAGCGCCTTGTGCCGCGCGCGGACGGGCGGGGGCGGGTTGCGGCGATTGAAATCCTAATCAATACGCCCATCGTGCGCAAGCTATGCCTCGAAGGCCGGATCGAAGATCTGCAGCAGGTGATGCGCAACCGCGAAAATGGAATGCAAATCTTCGATCAGCACCTGGTGGACTTGGTGAAGGCAAAGTGGATCAAGGAAGAGGATGCTTTCAACTATTGCGACGACCCGGACGCGCTGAAGCGTCTGATGAAAGGCCGCGCGGCCAGCGGCGACGCGATGGGGATTGTTGGAGGGTGAGAATGTAAAATTAGAAATGTAAAATGAGAAATGAAAAATTGAGAATGAGAAATGAAATATTTATCAGCGGCCAACCTCTAGTTTTCTTGCCGCCCCAAAGCCGCTCTCGGATCGAGCGGCCTACGACGCATTGCAGGCGCCAGAGGGCGTTGCCGCATCATCGAGGAATCAGGATCCATAAATCCCCTTCGGAGTATGTGCCATTGGTGGGATCATAGAAAATATTCCGCCTGTAATCATTCCCTTTGGATTCGCGGTTGTTTTCATCCATGTCGGGTCCGAAGCTCTTTATAAGAAGGCCGCCGCTATCATCGGTGATCTGGAGCGGGTTGCCGTAGGTTGATGCAAAGGGATCGGGAGGCAGGCCGTTGGGGAACTGCCTGCGGATATCGTCTGCGCTAGAGGCGTGAAGTCCGCCGCGTTGGAATGGATACTGCCTGGCAAATGGAACCCGCGTCGCGATGTCCCCGGCGCTGAGCGTGCCGTTCGTCGGGTCATAGGTGATCGTCGCGCCTTCATCGCGCCCGTTGGGGCCGACGCTATAAACAACGAATTGATCGGGGCGGCAGATCGTTCTCAAGGGCTCGGACGTCGCGAAGGGATCGGGCGGAAGGCCATTCGGGAAGAGCGAACGAATATCCGACGCGGCTCGCGGCAGCGCTCCGGCTGAAAGCTGCTTCCATCGCGCCGCCGCCGCCACGCGCAGGTTGCGGAATCTGACATCCGCAACGCGTCTCCGCGTGTCTGCTTCGCAGCTATCGAAGTTCCCGAACCTGTTTCTGCCCATCCATTGCATTGCGAACATCTCCTCCGCGTTCACATCGCGTTCAAGGGAGTTCAGGCGCTCCAGCATATCCCACATCTGTCCGCACTCCTCAGGTGTCTCGACGGAGTTGAGGCAGAAAATCTCAAGCCACCGGCTGGCTATCGATCGAAGGGCGATGCCAATCAGGCGGTTGATCAGATTCCCGTGCTGATTCATGAATTGCCCCATCCGGTAGTTGGCCGCCAGCAGGCGCAGGGCGTCCGTCCGCCTTCCTTCAATCATCCAGAATGCGGATATGACTCCGGAAATCTTTGTCGCGATCTGACCGCTGTTGCCAATGTGGCCATGCTCGGGATTCTGCAAAGGTTTTCGGCCGGAGGCATAATCCTCGTAGTCCATCAGCTGGGGAAAGTCCCGCAGGCGTGTGGACAAGTCTGTTTGTTCGCTCACGATATGCTCGATGAAATCAAAAGCATTCCGTCCGGTGGCTGACAGCTGCAGAGCGCGAAGGGCTTCTTCGGTCTCGCGAAACTTGAACTTCGGCGCCAACGCGGAACAGTTGGCGAAGTCCCCGCGCCATTCCTTGATGCGCGCTTCAAGCTCGGAAGTCTTTCGAGCGCGGCACAGCGAATCCAGGTAGATGATCCTGGCGTACGGATCGCCCGGGCTTCGCGCCAATAGGCCATCGGCCAACGAACGAAGCCGCGCAATATCCAGCGTGCGCGTGCTCGCCGGCGCAATCATTTCAATCAGCCGGCTGTACTCAACTATCTGGGAATCCGTCGTTTTGTGGAGGTAACGTGCGGCGGGAGGATCGTACAAGCACTGCCGAGTGTACCATGTACCGCCCTTGTCGCCGACACGAAACGAGATTTCGCTTACCAGATCCCAATCGTCGGCGCCCGTCTTTGACGGCAAGAAGCAGAATTGATACCCATAGTAACATCCATCGCTCCAGGCGCTCGGCGACGTATAATCCCCGACGACCGTAAACGTCAGCGCATTGCTTTCAACCGTAACCGTCCATGAGCTCATCGAGACATACGGCGGGCCCTGCAAAGACCAGCTTCCATCGCCACCGCGCGCGATCTCATAGCAGCTCGGACCGCATTCAGCCAAATAGAAACCGGGGACATCGGCAAGCGCGACGGTGGGAACCGGGACAGGGGCAGAGACAGGGTCAGGGGCGGAGGCCGAAGGCGGCGATGATTTGCCGCAGGATGAAAAGATGGCCGCCAGGACAAGGTGAGTCCATAGGATCGGCAGGGCAGGAGAATGGCGGAACATGAGAACGCCTTAACGGTAGGGGATAAGTATGGTTACAGCCTATCATAACAAAGAATATAACACTTTCACAAAAACGAGCATTAAAAACCATACGCGCCTTGGGATGCAAAGTCCTTGGCGCGCGCAGAGGCGTCGGCGGATTTGCGCACTTGCCGGAACAATAAGCCGGCATGCGCAGGCGCTTCCTGACGGTTCGACTTTTATTAATTAATTTTTGAGGATTGACTTGTCCGGCGGCTCTGGCTATTTTCCTCCCGCTTTTGCAGCGCAGGAAGCGCTTCGCGCGGCAAAAGCTGTTTCTGCTTCATGCGCTTGTTGGGGAGTCGCCAAGTGGTAAGGCTCCGGATTTTGGTTCCGGCATTCGGGGGTTCGAATCCCTCCTCCCCAACTCTTCATCCAAGACGCTCAATGCAGGAAATTTCTGCAATCACCTTCAAATTTTGACTCATAAAATTTGGCCTTGCCACGGCCAGGGAAATTAGCTACCCTGCCGCTGTTTGCGCGGGGATGGAGTCCCCCTGAAATCAATAAAACCGCCTGACGGCTGATGACTCCTGCCACAAAGAGAGAATCAATGTGGTGGGTTTTTGACGCCGTCCGAAACCCACTGAAAGCGGTGGGTTTTTTTGTTATCCCGCCGTTGTCGAAAATGATCCTCTCTTGGGCTTCAAGTATCCTTCGGCAGGAGAGGATAGAAAATGATACACATTTGGAGTCAGGCATCGGTGTGGCTGGGACTGGCGCTTTTGGCGACGCTCGTATCCATTTGGCTTCGCGTCGCGACGGCGCTGTCTGAAATCGTGATCGGCATCGTCGCTCAATTGATTATTGGCGCGCTGATTGGGGGCGGCGCACTGGGAGCGGATGAGTCCTGGATAAAGTTTTTGTCAGGAACGGGCGCCATTGTGTTGACGTTTCTGGCCGGCGCGGAGTTGGATCCGGTGGTCTTCCGGGTGAAATGGAAGGAGGCGACCGTCATCGGGCTGGTGGCATTTTTCGCGCCTTTCCTGGGATGCGCAGCGGCGGCGCGGTACCTCCTGGGATGGGACGTCATGCCGAGCTGGCTGGCGGGGGTTGCGCTTTCGACCACGTCGGTCGCCGTTGTTTACGCCGTGATGCTGGAGCTGGGATTCAATAAGACGGATTTCGGCAAGGCCGTGCTGGCGGCCTGCTTCATCAACGACTTGGGAACCGTGATCGCGCTGGGATTGATTTTCGCCCCGTTCACGTACCGGACATTGGTTTTTGTTGGCGTCAGTCTCGCCGCGTTTGTGATTATCCCCTGGCTGACGCCCCGGTTTTTCCGTTGGTACGGCAATCGCCCTTCGGAGTTAGAGGCGAAGTATCTTCTGTTTCTGCTTTTCGGCCTGGGCGCCTTGGCCGTTTGGGCCGAGAGCGAAGCCGTGCTTCCCGCCTATCTGGTGGGAATGATGCTGGCCGGATCGGTCGGCAAGGACCATGTCCTGGTTCGCAGGTTGAGGACTCTGACCTTCGGGCTGTTGACCCCCTTTTATTTCATTCGTGCCGGCGCCTTCGTCTCCGTTCCCGCGCTCATCGCGGCGCCGGGCATATTCCTGACGCTGCTGGCGGCGAAGGTCATCAGCAAGAGCCTGGGCGTATATCCAACCACGAAAGCGTTCCGCTATCCGCGCCGCAAGGCTGTTTATACGACACTATTGATGTCCACGGGATTGACCTTCGGCACGATCTCGGCCCTTTTCGGCTTGAGTCACGGCGTCATTGGGCGCGAACAATATTCCTATCTGGTGGCGGCCGTCATCGCAAGCGCCGTCGTGCCGACGCTGATCGCAAACGCATTTTTCATTCCGCATGATCTTCTTGCGGAACCGGATTTGTCCAAAGAGGACAATAGCGGCAGTGAATCGGACGTTCAATCATTCCCCACGCGCGCAAAGGAGGCTGCCGGCGCGTGATTCCATTTCGGAAGGAGAAGCTCATGTTGAACAGGATATTGCTGGCGTACGATGGTTCGCAACCGGCGGAGCGCGCGTTTGAGTTCGCCTTGGAACTCGCCCAAGCCTTTCATGCTCCCCTTATTGTCCTTTCGGTGGCGCGCCCTTCCGAACCCCCTACCATGGTGGAAACCGAGGCGATTCTGGAGGCCGCCACGGAGCATTTCGAGAAGGATTTCGAGCGGCTTCGCTCCCACGCCCGTGAGACGGGCGTTGTCTTCGAAGCGCGCGTTGTGGTGGGGCATCCCGCCGATCAGATCATTCATGCCGCGTCGCAGGAAAAAGCGGATATGATCGTGATGGGACATCGTGGCAAGAGCCTGATTCAGCGCTGGCTGCTGGGTTCGATATCCAAGCGGGTGGTCAGTTATGCGCATTGCACGGTGACCATTGTCCGTTAGAAAGGCGTTGTTATGATTCCCTACAAGATCATACAGATTTACACCAGTGATGAGACGCGATCGCAGGGCAAATCCGTGCCCGAGGCGGTGATGCAATTCATCCGGGGATTGAAGATTGCGGCGCGCTGCCTTGTGACGCATTCGGAAGCCGGCTGCTATGAAAACGGCGAAATGGCGGCGCGGCGCATTGAAATGCTCTCCCTCAATATGCCGGTTAAAATTGAAATCGTCCTTCCCGCCGCCGAGTGCGAACGCATCTTGCCGGAACTGGAAAAAATAGTTCCCGACGGCGTGATGGGCGTGCTGAATCTCGAAGTGGCCACGCATAAAATCCGCAAGCATCTGATCCCGCGCCAGATCAAAGTCCGGGATGTGATGACCGTTTCGCCGCAGAGCGTTTCGCCCGGAGCAGCGGTTGACGGCATCATCCGCCTGCTTCTGTCGTCGAGGTTCAACGCCGTGCCTGTCGTAGATGCGGGGAACCATCCCATTGGGATCATCACACAGGGCGATTTGATCCAACGAGCCGGAATGCCGGTGAGGCTGGGCCTTCTGGAGCAATTCGATCATGCCGAAGCCCGGGACACGATAGCTGCGCTCATTCAAAAAAAGGCCGGCGAGATCATGACCCAGCCTGTGACGTTGGTGGAAGAGGACAAGCCACTTGTGGATGCGGTGAATATCATGCTGGTCAAAGGCCTGAAGCGGCTTCCCGTTGTGAATGCCAATGGCGTTTTGACCGGCATGCTGGCGCGTCTGGACGTCTTCCGCACGATCACGAACGAAACTCCCGATTGGAAGGCGATTGGCGGGAAAAATATCAGCATCGGTGAATTGCGGCTTGTTTCAGACATCATGCGCCGCGACGCTCACACCGTGGCGCCGGAAGCCACCGTGGACGAAATCATCCGCATTATTGACTCCAATGACATCCAGCGGGTGGCGGTGGTGGACGCCGAAGGGCGTCTGCTGGGGCTTATCTCGGATAAGGATTTGCTCAATGCTTTTTCCGGGCATAAGGCGGGATTCTGGGATTTGCTTGTGAGCCAGCTCTCCTTTACGGAAACTGGTCGGCGCCACAAGGAATTGATCGAGCAATCGCGCAAGACCACCGCCGCCCAAGTCATGAAATCCGGCTTGGTGACGGTTCGCGAGGAAACGACCATAGATGAAGCGATTCGATTGATGACCTCCCAAGGACTGAAACGCCTGCCCGTTCTGGACGCGGATGGGAAATTCAAGGGATTGATCAGCCGCGATTCGCTGTTGCGGGCGGGATTATGACGCATCATGCTTGCATTCGAAGAAGACATCCGGAAAATTGAAGGCATTTGCGAGACGTTCCAGCTTTGCTCGCTGTCTCCCCAATTGGCGGCGTGCCGCGAAGCGCTGCGCGATGACGGCATCGTGGACATCGTCCTCGTTGGCCGGTTCAAGTCAGGCAAAAGCTCGTTTCTCAATTCCTTGATTGGCAGGGACATCATGCCGGTGGATATCTTGCCGGCGACTGCGGTCGTGACACGCATCGGCTATGGCCTTGCGAGCCGCGCCTGGGTTCATTACTTATCGGGGCAGAAGGAAGAAATTCCCCTTGAAGCATTGCACGCTTATGTGACCGAAAAAGACAATCCGGGTAACAGGAAGAATGTCGCCCTGGTTGACGTGGAACTGGATAGCTTGGGCGCCTGGCGGGGAATCCGGTTTGTGGACACTCCGGGTCTAGGCAGTGTTTACCGGCATAACACCCAAACCGCAATAGACTGGCTCCCGAAGATCGGCGTGGCGCTGATCGCCGTCTGCGCGGATTCTCCTCTTGCGGAACAGGACGTCCAACTGTTGGATCAAGTCAGCGCTTATACGCCGGAGATCGTGATTCTGTTGACGAAAGCGGACTTGGTTTCCGAAGGACAATTGGCGGAGCTGGCCGGTTTTCTGCAGGAGCAGATTTCCGGCCATGTGGGAAAAGAAACGCGGATTTTTCCTTTTTCCAACCGGGCGGGATTCGAGCCTTTGCGGCGGAACATCCATGCGTTCCTTCAGCACGAGATCGTAAGCCGCCGCCAAGAGGAGTCTGAAACAATCCTATTGCATAAAATCCGGTCGCTCATTGAAGGATGCGAGTCCTATCTGCGCGTGGCGCGGCAAGCGTGGATCGCAACCGGGCAAGCGCGCGAAGAATTGCGCCGGCTGCTGGCGCTGGAAGAACATGGCTTCGGGGCGATTTCAACAGAACTCTGGCTGCTGGCCGAGGATTGGAAAACGCGGATTCGCGTGGAGGCGGAAGAGCTGTTTCAGGCGCATCGTTCTGAGATAATCCGGCGGTTGCAGGCGGGGCTGCGCGCCGCTTGGGGAGGATGGAAAGGAAATCTGGCGCAAGTCGCCGAGGCCTATATTAAATGGCTTGTGGACGCTTTGGACCAGGAAATGCGCGTCCTGTCGCCGTCGGGCGAGCAACGGCTGGCGCCAAGCCTGGCGCAAGCCGCTTCGAGTTTTTCGCGCGCAGTGCGCGCGTTTCAAGATCGGTTGTCGCGAGAGGTGGAAAAAGCCGTGGGCGTTCCTTTCGTGGGCGCGCGATTTGAATGCGCGATTCACAAACCCGAGCGGCCGGACATCAAAATCAGCCGGATGTTCGACACGCCTTTTGAATTGATCTGGTTTCTGATTCCTATGTGGATTTTCCGCCCGTTGATCTACCGGCATTTTCTCCAGCAGATTCCGTGGGAAGCGGAAAAAAATCTCTATCGTTTGTCCGCCCAATGGGCCGGCGCAGTCAATGCGTCCCTGGATGCGCTGGCCCGCCAGTCCCTGGACTTCATCCGCCAGGAGATCGGCACGCTGTCACAGATGCTCTCATCGTCCGGAACTCCGCTGGCGGAGATCGAAGCGGCGCTGGCGAAACTGGAATCATTGCGGGCGCAGTCGGCGGAAACAGGGCCATGCGTGACGGAGACAGGGCCTTGCGCGACGGAGAGGCAGGAAGAGGCCATCAGCCAATGCTGTGCATAAACCGCTCCTTTTGTTCTCGGAGGGCGGCTCATATAATCAAGGAGGCGGCAATCATGAAACACACGATCAAATCGGTATCCGCAATCGAGATTCTGGACTCGCGCGGCAACCCAACCCTTCGCGTCCGCGTAACATTGGACTCGGGGATCGAGGCCTCAGCCGCGGTGCCCTCCGGCGCTTCGACCGGAGAAAACGAAGCCATCGAATTGCGCGACGGCGACAAGAAGCGCTATGGCGGCAAAGGCGTACTGAAGGCTGTGGCGAACGTCAACAAGGCGATCGCGCCCAAGCTGACCGGCATGGACCCGTCCACGCAGGCCGCGATTGACCGGCTGATGATCGGCCTTGATGGCACGCCAAACAAGGCGAAGCTGGGAGCGAATGCCATGCTGGGCGTTTCGATGGCCGTGGCGCGCGCGGCAGCGGCGGCGGCGGATTTGCCGCTGTATGCTTATCTGGGCGGACCCGGCGCCGTGCGGCTTCCGGTCCCGATGATGAACATCCTGAACGGCGGCAAACACGCCGACAACAGCGTGGATCTGCAGGAGTTCATGGTGATGCCCCTGGGAGCGCCCACGTTCGCCGAAGCCCTGCGCTATGGCGCCGAGACGTTTCACGCCTTGAAAGGCATTTTGAAAAAGAAAGGATATGCCACCAGCGTGGGAGACGAAGGCGGATTCGCGCCCAATCTCAAGAGCAATGACGAGGCATGCGAGGTTATTGTCGAGGCAATCAAAGCCGCAGGCTACGTTCCCGGCAAACAGGTGGCGATTGCATTGGACCCGGCGGCCAGTTCCTTCTTTGAGAAGGGCGCCTATCAGCTGTCCAAATCGGGCCAGGGGAAGAAAACGAGCGCGCAAATGACGGAGCTCTACCAGAAATGGATTGAAAAATACCCCGTCGTCTCCATTGAAGACGGCCTCGCGGAAAACGATTGGGAAGGTTTTCACGAACATACCGCCGCGCTGGGCGGCAAGATTCAAATTGTCGGCGATGATCTCTTCGTCACCAATACTCAATTCATCGCGCGCGGCATCAAAGAGAAATCCTGCAACGCCGTCCTGATCAAGCTGAATCAGATCGGCACGGTAACCGAAACCATCGAAGCCATCAATTTGTGCCGCAAAGCAGGCTGGGGGTACGTGATTTCGCACCGCTCCGGCGAGACGGAGGACGCCTTTATCGCCGACTTCGCCGTGGCGATGGGAGGCGGGCAAATCAAGACGGGATCGGCGTGTCGCAGCGAACGGATCGCGAAATACAATCGCCTGATCGAAATCGAAGCCGAGCTCGGGAAAGCGGCGGTGTTCGAGAATCCCTTTGCCGCGAAGTGATCTGCCTCTATGGCGGAAAAGCATACCATTTCAAAGACACGCGAACAATTGCGTGAAGAGGCGCTTCGTCCTTGTGCGTTGCTGGGCTATGATTACGACCGGATTGCGCAGTACCTGATAAGCCGGCAGGCTTATGCCGTCGCCGAAGACGCGCTTCGCCACGCGATCTGGCTCAATCCCTATGAGGCGCTGTTCAAGGAACACTTGGCCTTGTGTCTGTTGGAGCAGAAGCAATATGGTGAGGCGCTGGCTCTGGCCGCTGAAGCTGCCAAGAATGGCCCGAACCGCAAAAGCGCCGAAGTCCTCGTTCAGATCATTAAACGGCATCTAAAATCCATTGCCAGCGGTTGACAGACTCCCGGCGCAAGGTTTAGTATCCGGGGCAGTCAATCGCATCAATGTGACTTTTTATCCACGGAGGCCCAAGCGTATGGCGCCACTGACTCCCAAGCAGATCAAGCATGTGGACAGCATTTGCCAGAACCTTCATGAATTCCTGCGGTTGCGCGCCCAGGAGATCGCGCGCATCAAACCGGAGTATGAAGTGACAATCAAGGGACTGATCTGGAGGAAGATGCTCGCGGTCCGCCGCTCGCTGACCGAGAGTCTGCCCTATGGGACGGAGATGTACGTGACGGCCCAGATCTTGGTTGAGGACGATGAGCAAAAAAAGCGTCCGCTGCTCGACGAACGGGATGAGCGCAGTTTGTTTTTCAAAATTGTGACGGTGGACGATGCGGACCAGGCGCCCGACAAGCGTCAGCATATCTATGACCTGCATTCGGCCTTCTCGCGGATTGATCCGCAGTTGGGCACCTTCGCGCAATTGTTGATTTATTGGGCGTGGTGGGATTTTATTGATTCCATTGACATGTATGTGTTCGATCAGGCGGCGCAGAACTTTGAATTAATGAAAAGCACGGCTTTAAATGAGAAAATTATTCAATTCTATCGCGCGAGGATGAAGCTGCCGCCCAATGCGCCGCCAATCCAGCGCGCCGATATCCTCAATCATGAACTGAGCGTCTGCCAGAAGCTGGTGGAGCGTTGGGCGGAACGTCACGAGAGGGAACAACCGTATCGCGCGCTGCTGGTTTATCTGCCTCCCCAGAAAGAGATGAACGTCGAAGACGCGTTGATTCTGGACGTCGCCAAGCATCTGACGGCCATCGAGCGGATTAAGGCGCAGCAAGAGTTGGATGCGCCGATGCGCGCTTTTTATAGCGAGCTGATCAAAAAGCCCGCGCAGGACCTGACCTCTGCTGAAGTCATCGAATATGAAGCGGGATTGGCCTTGACCTTGAGAAGCAAGCTGCGCGCGTATCATGGCGGCGTCCTGTCGGCAGACGAGCCAGTGGACCACAAGGCGCGCGTTTATGAGGGATTGAAGCAGCGGCTGGAGAAGATGCGCGCTAGTTTGCCAAAGCAATGACAGCAGGAGCCGGGGGGTCAGGGGTCAGGGGTCAGGGGTCAGGGATCAGG
>JAPLSP010000772.1 GCA_026398575.1 Candidatus Sumerlaeota bacterium
CGAGCGGGCCGGGATAAGCCACGCAGACTGGCTTTCCATCGGCCGTTTTGCAATGCAGCTCCAGCGGATGGCTGCCCTTCAACGGCCCGGTGAACTCCAGATTGTTTCCATTTAATTCGAAGCGATCCATGCCATTGGAACGCGCGCAGATTCTATGACTCCCATTATTGCCGCCTGGATGCAGATCCGCATAGGTGATTTTGAGCGTTTGCGTTGAGCCGGGCGCTGGATCGAATACGACCGAAAAACGGAGCATGTGTTTTTCGGTATGATCGAAATCATGCCGGGTCGCGTCCGATACGAGGACAGATTCTTCCCACAGTTCATTGAGCACAACGCTATAGTTTCGGCTTTCTATATCGTCAAGAATATATCTCCCATCCTCGTCCGTCTGCGCGCTGATCCAAAGGCTGAGGTTGCTTGTTTTGGAATGATCTGCAATCCGTATGGCCGCTTTTGCGAGCGGATGCGTGTTGACGGTAACATTTCCGCAAAGCAACGCCGGTCCGCTTCGGGCGGCGAAGTCCACGATCTGTTCTTTTTCTTCCCCATACTGAAGGACACATTGTTTGCCGTATGTCTTTGCGCCGCGGTCGAAATAGATCATCAGAGCGCCCGCCGAATTGCCGCTTGCAGAGAACTGGTATGCGCCGGCGCGATCGGTCTGAGTCTCTTGCTTCCGTGTGTCGCGCGAAGGATTGCTTTTTGCGAGCGGGCCGAATGGCACGCAGCCGAACATGACTTTGGCGCCGGCCACAGGCGCGCCGTTGAATGTCACAACGCCTTTCAACGCGCAGACCTTGGCCGCTTTGCCAACGCCGCTTTGCGACCGGCTCGCGGCTTCGGACGTGGCCTCATCAAGGGCTTTCTCGAACAGGCGGGGCGCCAGCGGGTAAGAGATGGGCTCGGAAATTTCGCGCGCGTTGATCGGCGGAGCAAGGGGTTCCATGAAGGGAGCGCCGAATGGATTGCCCGGCTGGGCAAATGGATTGGATGGCGTTCGGACAGGCGTTATTCCTAGCGCCCTGGCTCTATTCAGCGCCTCAAGCCCCGCCGAAGTTATCGAAGCGGCAGGGGCCGTGATTGGCGGCGACGGCGACAATTGAGCAACCACAAGATCTGAGCCGCTCGAATGAGAGGCCGGAGGAATTGGCTTGGGCGAAGGTGCGACTTTCGCGCCGGCACTCTTTTTGCCGCTTCGTTCCGCTATTGCGCCCGGCAATACGAACGCCGCGATCAGCGCCATGAGCGTCAGCGAGGCGAGCGATAAGCGGACGGGACGGCGCAGGCTGCCGTCGAGCGCGCGGCGCACCCGTTGGCGGATGGTCTGAAAGGAGTCGGCCATGCCGGCCATTTCGAGGGAGGCGTCGCTGCGGCTGAAGCGTGCGGCGACGTCCACCAGCATCCGCGAATAGCCCTCGCTGCGCGCCAAGCCAAGCCCCAGCACCAGATCGTCGCAGCATAATTCGCGCTCGGCGCGGATGCGGCGGTTGAGGCGCCAGACCGCCGGGTTCCACCACAACCACGCCTGCGCGAACAATTGCAGCCATGCCGCCAGCGGATCGCGCCGCCGCAGATGAGCCAATTCGTGGGCGATCAGCGCGCGCTGATCCTGCTCAGGCGCCTCGGCCGTCCACGCCGGCAGCAGGACGAAAGGACGCGTCACTCCGCCGGCTTGCGGAGAAGAAAGCGACGGGCAGACATAAATGCGCGGCAGGCGGCGCAGGCGCAGGCGCGACGCCAACTCCCTGGTCAGATCGAACAGCGGACCGTCCTCCAATCGTCGCGTGCGCCGGATACTTCGCCGCAAGCGCCATCCCTGGAAGAAAATTATCGTCAGCAGCCCGATGCTTCCCATCGCCTGAACCAACAGCGCCCATCCTGCCGTGGTCAATTTCACGCGTGGCGCCGGCGCGGGCACAGGCGCGGGCACGGGCGCATGCTTTGCCGAAGGGCTGTATAATGGCCTTGTTTCATCGCGCAAAACATTCTCAGCCATGCCGTGATCAATCCTGGAACGGGAATAGGAAGATCGCATTTCGTAATCGTCGGATGGAACCTGCGGCGGCGGAACCGGGCTTGCCTGCTCGGACGCCGGCGCCGGCGCCGGCGGACGCGACGGCAGGATGTCCGACAGCGCCGGGCCAAGCCAACCGAAGAGACACAAGGAACTTACCCCCACCGGCGGCAGAACGAATTTGGCCAGCACGATCATCAGCAGGCTGTATCTCCAAACCGAAGAAGCGCGCCGCCAGACAGCCAGCATGCCCAACGCCAGCGCCAGCACAACCAGCCCCTGCCACGTCGAATGCAACGTCCAACGCAGCCATGCGTCGGCCTGCGAATTGATCAGGGATACCAGGGCATTCATCGTTTTTTCCCCCTGGGAGGATGGGATTCATGCTCGTCAATCATGCGACGCAACTCGGCCAACTGATCCTCGTGCAGGCGCGCATTATCCAACAACGACGAAACCATCGGGACCGGATTGCCGCCGAACATGCAATCCAGGATTTGGCGCAGGACGGTCTGCCGCGCGGCGCGGGCTTTGCGCGTGGGCTGAAAGATGAACGCGCGGGAATCGGCTTTCTGGGTATGCTCGATGAGGCCTTTGCCCTCCAAGCGCCGCAGAAAAGTCACCACGGTCGCGTGCGCCCAGGGACGGCGCCGCGCCGCCTCCTTGTGAACCTCCGTGGCCGTCGCCTTGCCGCGTTCCAGCAAAATCCGCAAAACTTCCATTTCCGAATCGGTGATTTGAGGCGCCATTTTTCATGTCCTTTCCGCATTGGAAAAGGAAATTGTATCTTACAAATGTAAAAGTGTCAAGGGCAATTTTACAAACATAAAACTTCCAGGTGATATTGCTTCTCCGGGCGGGGAGAGGGGGATAAGGGACCCAAGGGGCATAATGAAAAATGAAAAATGAAAAATGAGAAATGAAAAATGACAACCCATCCCGGCGCCAGCATTACGCAGCCTTGCATCTTATGCCTGCTGCGCGCGGTCTCATTTTCAATTTCTCATTTCTCATTTCTCATTTAACATTGATAACAATGCCATAATATCGTCAAGGCCGCATGCCAAAAGATTTACGGGACCGAAGGGACCTTCTCTGCGCGTGGAGAAGGCTTTCTTGTAAAAGCGGTGGATTTTTGCTTATTATCTCTGAATTGCGCGCCAAATCATATCGCCGATATTCAATTGGCCATCGCTATTGGCGTCGAGAATACTGCGCTGGAAATCGCTGGGGGCAAATCTTCCCAGGATCGTATCCAGAGTGGCTTGCTTGAGGGGGCGAATATGAAACGTCCGGTCGAGGACGTCGCCATCCGTCAAGATCACTTGCATGTCGTCTTCCGGCAAATAGCCGGCATCCAAGGCATGGCCGATCAGTCCCACTGTATATTTGCCCGCATTCAATCCTAAAGGAATGACACCTGCCGCATTGGTATTTTGCGTAATCAGGTGCTCGTCCTGAGTGTCGTTGATAAAGAGACATACATAAACAAGCATGCCTTCGTGAGGTGTTTCATCCGCGTTCAATACATGGATATTCAGCCATGCCGTGGGGGTTGAAAGGTCGAAATTCAGAGTTCCAGTCGTTCCGGAGGGAACCGTGATTTCGCACGGAAGGATCGGGACGAGAGCCTTGGCAGCCACATCATACGGATCAGGCTGCACATAATAAGAGCCTGCTAAGACAGGAAACCAATAATAGCCGCTGTCATCGGTCCAGACAGATCCAATGTAGTTCCGGTTGGGAGTATTATCCAGAAGCATCATATTAAGCTGAGCCACTGGCTGACTGCTATGAGTCACGGTTCCTTCGATCCAGGCATTCGCCTTTATAGCCTGAAAAATCACCGTCTGTGTTGAGCCAGCGGTGGCTTGCGCTATTTGCATCGGTACTGCCATATAACCCGCATTGGCAAGGTTATTGCCGTCAACGCCTATATGATAAGAGCCAGGCGTCACGCCCAATATGAATTCTCCTTGAGCATTGGTACGCGCATCGCCCAAGAGCCCTTCCTCTTGATTTGCCGCAATAATAATATTAACCCAGATATTCATGCCTTCGAGGGGCGCGCCCCCCTCACCCAATACTTGAACGTCCAGCCAAGCCGTTGGACTCTGGAGATCGAAATCGAGTGTCACCGTTGTTCCGGCGGGAACCGCAACTTGGCGCCGGGCGACAGGAGCAATATTCCTTTCAACCAGCCAATCGCCATTAGGTCTTACATAATAGGTTCCCGCCAATACCGGGAAGTAATAATATCCATCGCCATTGGTTTGCGTCGAGCCAATATAGCCATTATCATTCTCGAATATCATGTCCAGGTTGTCTACCACTTGGCCGTCATGGGTTATTGTTCCCTGGATGAGAGCATTCGCCTTCACAACATGGAAAACCACAGTTTGAGTCGTGCCATCAGAAACATTAATATTAATGGTTCCTTAAAAGAATCTGTGGGTCAATTTCGGTTCCGGTAGTTTGCCAAGCTTATGATAGAGCACAATTTCCAAGCATTTGAAGGTCGAAAATCCATAGCTATTTCTCATCGCGACTTTCGCCTTGTTGTTCAGCCC
>JAPLSP010000768.1 GCA_026398575.1 Candidatus Sumerlaeota bacterium
GTCCGGCGGAGCGGAGCGGCCTACCACACACGCCGCGTAATTGAAGATTGAAGATCAAGGAGACATGCTGTGAAAGCCACCATGGACATAATTGCTGCGCTGCTATGCTTGGTCTGTTTGGTGTTCGCTCCGGGCGTGGTGGCCCAGGTCAATCCGAGTCAGGCTGAAAAGATTCGCAAGGCCGCGCCGGAAAAAGCGCGGGCTGCTCCGGCCAAGCCGCGTACCGTCCTGATCTGGAACACGCCGCCTTCGCTGATGGAGAAGGATTCGCATCGCGGTTACTGCATCCCCTTCGGCGAATGCGCATTCAAGACGCTGGGCGAAAAGACCGGCGCCTTCAAGCCCGTGGTCAGCGACGATCTGGCGATGTATCTGCCTGAGAAGATCAAGCAGTTCGACGCCATCGTGATGAATAACAGCTCCGGGCAGTGGATTCGCCCGGCGGACGCCGACATGGATCGTCTGAAAGCCTATGGCGCCAATCCAGACGCGGTGGAAGCGCTGCTACGGCGCAGCTTGCTGGACTTTGTTTCCTCGGGCGGAGGGATCGTCGTCTGCCACTTCGCCATTGGCGCCAACAAGCAATGGCCTGAATTCCGCGATCTGCTCGGCGCGACGTTCACCGGCCATCCCTGGAATGAAGAGGTCGGCGTCAAAGTCGAGGAGCCAACCCATCCTCTCGTGGCCGCTTTTGGAGGGAAGGATTTTCGCCTGACGGACGAAATCTATGAGTTCGGCCCTCCCTATGAGCGCTCAAAGGTTCGCGTCCTGCTCTCGCTCGATACGAAAGCCACGAACATGAGCGTCCAATGGATTAATCGCAAAGACGGCGACTTCGCCCAGGCCTGGATCAAGCCTTATGGCAAAGGGCGCGTTTTTTGCTGCGGCTTCGGCCATCGCACGGAGATCTGGTGGAATCCGGATATCCTGCGCTTATATCTGGACGCCATCCAGTTCGCGACGGGCGATCTTCCCGCGCCATCAGAGCCAAGAATATCGCAGGAACCGACTGCGCCGGGCGCATCCCAATCCATACCCAAGCGCAAGGCTTCATGAAATGCTCAGCGTGTTAATGGGAGCTGGCGCCGGATAGTAGGCCGTTCCGCTCCGCCGGGCGGCCATCGCGCGCCAAGGCCACCCGGCGGAGCGGAACGGCCTACCATCCGGCGCCAATCCAATAGCTCTTCCCGTCTTCCGCCCCTTGACAACCGCCCGCTTCCGTCGGACGATGCTTGCATTCAAAGCGACAAGGAGACCGTCATGATCGTCGTCACGGGAGGCGCCGGATTCATTGGCAGCGCGTTTGCATGGAAACTGAATCGCGAAGGCGTCAAGGACGTTCTGATCGTGGATCATCTCGGCACGACCGACAAGTGGAAGAATCTCGTTGGCCTCCATTATGTGGATTTCGTGCCAAAAGATGAATTCCTCAAGATGCTGCTCGAAGGGCATCCGCCCGCGCAGGTCGAGGCGATTATCCACATGGGCGCCTGCTCCGCGACGACCGAGCGCGACGCCGACTACCTGATGGAAAACAACTACGCCTATTCGTGCGTGCTGGCGGAATGGGCGATTGAAAACGATGTGCGATTCATTTACGCCAGCAGCGCGGCGACCTATGGCGACGGCTCGCTCGGCTTTTCAGACGACGACGCGCTGACTGAGAAACTGCGCCCGCTCAACATGTACGGCTACTCCAAGCAGTTGCTCGACCTGTGGGCCATCCGCCGCGATATGATGGACAAGATCGCGGGGTTGCGTTTCTTCAATGTCTTCGGCCCGAACGAATACCACAAGGGCGACATGTCGAGCGTCATCTTCAAGGCGTTCCATCAAATCAAGGAAACGGGGCGCATCCGGCTTTTCAAGTCCTATCGCCCCGAATACGGCGATGGCGAACAAGTCCGGGACTTTGTTTATATCAAGGACGTGGTCGAGGTGATGTGGCAACTGCTCAAGCGCCCGGAGGTGAACGGGATTTTCAACCTGGGGACGGGAAAGGCGCGATCATGGAACGATCTGGCGCGCGCGGTCTTTGCGGCGATGAACCTGCCGCCGAATATCGATTACATCGAAATGCCCGAGACGCTGCGCGACCGTTATCAATATCGCACGGAAGCGGTGATGGATAAGATTGCGGGAAAGGGAATCGAATTGAAGTTCCGTCCGCTCGAAGAGGCGATTTGCGATTACGTCGTCAATCATCTTGAGCGTCCATGGTCCAGCTTGGAAACTGGGAGATAAGGGAAGTTTAAGAGCGAAACACAACCTGAAGGTTGAACTCCAAACACAATCTAAAGATTGAACTCCAAACACAACCTAAAGGTTGAACTCCAAACAGAGACGCCTATTCCGCCAATTTCCGGGCCGATAGTTCGGCGAGGGCTTTGGCTGCCTTGTCGGCGACCGGACCGCCGCGCGACATAAGAACGGCGATGTCTTGTCTGACGCAGTCAATCAGCTGCGGCGCGCCGTTCAAGGCGGCTTGCTGCGTGGCAGGGTCCTTGTCCTCGGCATTGGCGAGTTGATCCTTTGTTGAAATCAAGGAGGGCGGCGCATCCTTGCCCAACCGCCAGACAGCACGATAAAGCTGATACAAAATGTCTTCTCCCGCGAAGCGCCACCGCCCCATCGGCGCCGGCCGCATAAGATCCGGGTCCGGGCGGCGCGCGTCATCAAAGAATGGCGTGACGCCGTGCTTGCCATACATCGCGATAATCGCCATCGGCCGCTCCATGAGCAGACGGCGCTGATCCGGCGTCAGCGGATAGGAGACCGTCATCTGCGTCAAGGGAGCGCAGATCTCGTTTCCTGCGCGCGCTGTCACTTCGAGCGCCTGGGCGGCTATCTTCAGCGTGAGCCCCGCGCGATAGCTCGAATCTCCCATCGCGTCTTTGAATTCGGGCGAAAGCGGAAAGGATCGCTTGGGCGCCCCCAGGTCGCCGCCGTCTATGGTGATCTCCTCGCCTCGATCAACGAGAACAGCCAGCAGCTTCTCTCCCGCCACGCCCAACGCCATTCCCGCGACGCCCCGCTGGGGGTTGCGGCTGAAATCCACGACGACGCCCACCGACGGCTCGGCGGCGCCGCGCGCAACCGGCCCGACAATCGCCGGCATTGCATCCATCGGATAGTCCATCCTCAGAGGGTCATATTCCACTTTTTCACACGGCAGGTAGTTGATATCCGTACGAGAGTATCGCTGCTTGCCAAAGCCATAGGACCAAAGCGTATTGCCGCTCTGTTCCCATCCCCAGGCCGCGTAATGGAAGGTGGAGCGATGTTGTTCGACCCATTGCTTCCATTCCGCATCCAGCGCATCGAGCGGGCCAAGGATTTCCTGCATCAGCCGCCGGTCCGCAGCCGAGTAGTCTTTTTTCTCCTTGAGACGCAGCATTTCGTCGCGCCAAAGACGCCACTTCATGAGGCGATCCGGATTCGTCCAGAAGAACTGCATGGCGAGCGCCCAGACCGGACCGTCGCCCGAGCCTTTGTCAATCATCTCGCTCAGCGGAATGAATCGCTTGTGCTTCAGCTCATCGAGCGCCTTGTCGTAGGGGTTGTTCGTGGTGGCCTTGTCAAGGACTCGGACCGTCAGCTGCTTCTTGTCTTCGTCATAGACGTGATTGCTGAAGGCATGAGTGATCCCCTCGATAAAGCGTGCGGGCATGTAGTAGTCGCCGAGCGCGCACATCTGATAGAGGTGCAAGTTTTCATGGATCACGAGATCGCGCTTGTGATAGCGAAGCGAACCACTGGGATAATTATAGGCGACTTTGTTGTTAAGCGTCACGCCGCCGCCATTGCCCGCCCAAAACGTATTCATGTCCGTCCGCACGCATTTCTGCAGACTTGGCAGGTCGCTGGCATAGACAAAAGCCAGCCGCGTATGATCTATATCCGGCGGCTCGAAGCCAAAAACCCACTTGTAATGCGGATAGGCCAGTTCGGCGACGGTCAGGTAGTAGCGGGCTTCGTCCTCCCGTAGATCCGTTTTGAGCGCAAAATGCTGGCTCACGTACCAGGTGAATCCCGGCGTGTTCTTGACGCGGGCGCCGGCGTAGGTTTGGGGAATCTCAAGACCTGTATTGACGATGGTGATGTCTTGGAGCGTGGAGGTGCGCCCCGAAACAATGATCTCGACGGGTGTGTCCTTGGGTTCAGGAACAACAGCCAACGCGCCGGAAACAAAAGCGAGCGCCCAAATGAAGAAACCTGCAATGAACCCTTGCGCCGCATTCGATTTAGAGAAAATTCTTATCCGGTGCATTTGGCGATCCAGTATAATGATCTGCACTCAGATGAATCTGTCAGGAGGTTTGTCGCCGTGATGAATCGCTTTTCCGGCGCCTCGATTCCCGCCTGCAACTCCTGAATGCGAAAAATGGTCCATTGATTCATGGCCCGAATCCCTAATTTAGTATATAGCTGAATTGCAGTTTCATTCCAGTCCAACGCCCTATAGGTTGTGTTTGGAGTTCAACCTTCAGCGTTTGGAGTTCAACCTTCAGGTTGTGTTTGGAGAAATTTCCCAATGGCAAAATAATGTCCGGCAAAATTATTATCAGGATTTCGGCAGACACGCCAAATCCGGCTGGCGCGCGGCTTTGACGTCGTCCATCTTGCCGACCACGGTTGTCTTCGGACAAGCCAGGACTTCATCGGGGTTCGTCTCGGCGAGTTTGGCGATTTCGATCATCGCCTCGATGAAGGAATCCATCGTCTCCTTCGACTCGGTCTCGGTCGGCTCGATCATCAGCGCCTCGGCGACGATGAGCGGGAAGTAAATCGTCGGCGCATAGAAGCCGCGGTCGAGCAGCGCTTTGGCGACGTTGAGCGCGTGGACGCCGTGTTTCATCTGGCGCGTGGCGCTGAAGACGCATTCGTGCATGCAGACTTGATCAAAGGGCAGATCGTAATAGGGTTTGAGACGGGCGCGGATATAGTTGGCGTTGAGGATGGCGTTTTCGGCGACGCGTTTCAGGCCTTCCCTGCCCAGCATCAGGATGTAGGCGTAGGCGCGCAGGATGATGCCGAAGTTGCCATAGAAGGGCGCGATGTAGCCGATGGATTTCGGGCGGTCGTAGTCGAGGAAGAATGAGCCGTCGTCCTTTTCGCAAATCACGGAGGTGGGCAGATAACGAACCAGCCGCTCGACGACGCCGACCGGCCCGGCGCCCGGCCCGCCGCCGCCGTGGGGCGTGGCGAAGGTCTTGTGGACGTTGACGTGGACAATGTCGAATCCGATCGCGCCCGGTTTGCATTCGCCGACGAGCGCGTTCAGATTCGCGCCGTCATAATACATCAGGCCGTCCACGCTGTGGCAGAGGTCGGCGATCTGCTTGATCTTCGGGTTGAAGAGGCCAAGCGTGTTCGGGCACGTCAGCATTACCCCGGCGACGTGATCTCCCATCGCCGCGCGCAACTTCTCGATATCCATGTCGCCGCCGGCGTCCGAGGGAATCGTCTGGACCTTATATCCGGCGATCGCCGCGCTGGCCGGATTCGTGCCGTGCGCGCTGTCGGGAATGAGGATCGTGTCTTTCTTGTTGCCTTTGTCCTTGTGATAGGCGGCGATGATCATGACGCCCGTCAGTTCGCCGTGCGCCCCGGCGAGCGGCTGCATCGTGAAGGCTGCCATGCCACAGATTTCGCGCAACAGCAAATCCATGCGATGCAACACCGCGAGCGCGCCCTGCACCATCATCTCGCCGCCGGGCAATTGCGGCAGCAGCGGATGCAAGTATGCGAATCCCGGATAATGCGCGACGCGCTCGGTGGCTTTGGGGTTATACTTCATCGTACACGATCCCAGCGGATAAAAGCCAGTATCCACGCCATAGTTGCGTCGTGACAACTCCGTGAAATGCCGCACAACGTCCAGCTCGGAAACCTCCGGCAACTCAGCGGCTTTATCGCGCAGCAGGTCCTTGCGGATTTCACCCTTGGCATCCACACCAGCGGCAACGGTTTTGACTCCGCGACGGCCGGAGACGGATTTTTCATAGATTAGTTTCATAAATGTATCTCCTATAAATGAGTCTGCCAATTAAGCTGTTGAGGACCTGGCTAACTCTGCTTTTCAACTGCATGTAGCGCGACTGCGCTATCTCAAGAGACTCCTGCTCAGGGAAGTGACAATTCATGAGTTTTCCTAGGCAAATACACATGAGCAGCACATGAAATAATGGAATCAACTGACGCTGCAAGTCTTATAATATCAATATTATATAGAATTTTGCCAGTGCGTAGCCATCTACCGAATCTCATTTTTGCACATAACCTGCACATGAGCAGCACATAAGATTTAAGCCCAAAACGGCACATAACGCGCTTGTTTTCTGGACTTATTGTCCGGATTCTCTGGTTCGATCAGGCCCTCTTTAATGGCCTCCTTGATCATTCGCGATGCCACTGTGTAGTTTGCCTCCGGGATTCCAAATCGTTGTCGTAATGTGGCATTCGTCATAGCGCGATTGGAGACAAAAAGAAGGGAGCAATGCTGATAACATGCGCGTATGCGATCCTTCCTATCCATTTTGTTCAGGTTCTTATGCGCGAACAATATCACACGGGTATGGGTTGTATCTGTTCGAATATCCGGCGCAGGCAGTTGGTGATACTCGATATCGAAAATAATCTTGTCGAAACCACTACCTCGTTCTTCGCATATACCCAGCCTGCGCAAAAGGTCTGCCAGAATCTCGTTACGTGATCGGGGCGCGTGATCAATAAACCGCAATGGGTCAATCAGAGGTAGCCCGGGATTGCTGACTTCCAGACGATCGGCAAAGATTTCCGCCATCGGTCCTGTGCCGGACAGGCTAAAATCCTGGTGGATCATTGCGTTGGCAACCAGTTCGCGGACAGCCCGCTCAGGATACATGCGAACTTCGCGCCGTAAGGCCTGCCCCAACGCTTCGTTTCTTGGCAATTGATCATTAATGTACCGCACCAATTCCTCAAATTCTGATGCATAACCTCTCGGTTCTCCCTCCCGTTCATGCTCAGTTTCCGTCCGGTCGTTTCCTTTATAACGAATGA
>JAPLSP010000326.1 GCA_026398575.1 Candidatus Sumerlaeota bacterium
GCAGACGAGAGTTTCTGAAAAAACTGGGCGCGGCCGGAATCGTCGGAGCGGCTACGTTGAAGCTACCGGGATTGGGGCTGGCGGCGGAACCTGCTTCTCAGGGTTCCCCGGGAACGGATACCAAAGCAGCGCCGAAGCCCAACATACTTTTCGCCCTTGCCGATGACTGGTCTTATGGGCACGCGGGCGCATACGGCTGCCGCTGGGTGAAGACGCCGGCGTTCGATCGCGTCGCGCGGGAGGGGATTCTTTTCACCCACGCCTTCACGCCGACGGCCAAATGCGCGCCGTCGCGGTCGTGCATCCTGACGGGGCGCAATCCCTGGCAGCTCAAAGCCGCCGCCAATCATATTTGCTACTTCCCGCCGGAGTTCAAGACCTACGCCGAAGCGCTCGCCGAGAACGGCTACTGCGTCGGGATGACGCAGAAAGGCTGGGCGCCGGGAGTGGCAAAGGACGCCAACAGTAAACAGCGGCAAATGGTGGGGCAGCCTTTCAATAAGCGCGTCGCCGAGCCGCCGGCCAATGGCATCTCCAAGAACGACTATGCCGGCAACTTCGAGGATTTTCTCGACGCCGCGCCCAAGGACAAGCCGTGGTGTTTCTGGTATGGCGCCGTCGAACCGCATCGCGGATATGAATACGGAAGCGGCGCGGCCAAGGGCGGAAAAAAGGTGTCCGACATTGAGCGCGTGCCGGGCTGCTGGCCGGATAACGAAGTCGTGCGCAACGACCTGCTGGACTATGGCTATGAGGTTGAACACTTCGACCGCCATCTGGGCCGCATGATCGAACTGCTCGAAAAGCGCGGCGCGCTCGACAATACCCTCGTCGTCGCAACATCCGACAATGGCATGCCGTTCCCGCATGACAAGGGCAACACTTATCAGGACGCGAATCATTTGCCGCTGGCGGTGATGTGGAAGCAGGGGATTCGCAAGCCTGGGCGCACAGTGGATGATTATGTCAGCTTTATTGACTATGCCCCGACGTTTATCGAAGTGGCCGGCCTTCAATGGGCGCAGACCGGCATGGCGCCGCCGGCGGGGCGCAGCCTGGGTGAAATTTTCCTTTCGGAAAAGGAAGGGCGCGTGATTCCGGCACGCGACCACGTTCTCGTCGGCAGGGAGCGCAACGATATTGGCCGCCCGCGCGATGAGGGGTATCCGGTCCGCGGCATCGTCAAGGACGACACGCTCTATCTGCATAACTTCGAGCCTTCGCGCTGGCCGTGCGTCAATCCGGAGACCGGCTATCTGGACAGCGACGGCGGCCCCACCAAGTCCGAGGTTCTCAAAGCGCGCGCCGATCCCAAGCAGAAGCGATTCTGGGACGCCTGTTTCGGCAAGCGTCCTCAGGAAGAGCTATACGATCTCAAGAAGGATCCCGACTGCATAAATAATCTCGCCGATCACGCCGATTTCCGCGTGCGTGCGGCGCAGCTAAAGCAGCAGCTCTTCGAGGAACTCAAAGCGCAGGAAGACCCGCGCATGTTCGGCAAGGGACAAGTCTTTGACGAATATCCGCACGCCAATGAGCAAATGCGCGGTTTTTATGAGCGCACTATGAAAGGCGAAAAGATAAAGGCCGGCTGTGTGAGCGATTCCGATTTTGAAAAAGCCCCTGG
>JAPLSP010000448.1 GCA_026398575.1 Candidatus Sumerlaeota bacterium
CGAATCATTCCTGGACGTGCATTGCTGCGTTATTCACGCGCCGCTGGATGCTTTCGCCGTGCCTCAGCTGCCTGTGCCGAACAAAATTCGGCTAAAGGCTTACTAATATATGATAGAGTTTCGCGCACTGTCCCTCCGAAAACCCCTCGTGCTGACTATCAGCGGGTGGCCGTATGGTTGTCATCATCCGCCTCCCCTTCCATGCGCATTGGGACAAAACTATAGGGCGGCCAGGGTCCGCTCAGGAGGAATTTTGCGTGGCTGTCCTTGTTCAGCTTTCGGAACGTCTGCCGGAAGGCGTTTACGTTCTTTCGTTCCACCAGGAAATCGAGCGACATAACCGGCGCTCGAAAAATGGAATTGGGAGCAGGCGCAGTCTCTATTCTGCATTTGACAAATAATCCTCGGAACGCCTCTCGGGTCGCCTCCGTGAGATCGGTTGCCTGCCGGGGGGAACGGTCGCGGGCGATATAGTGAGATTTTCGCGCCGCGAGATAGCGGACACCCAAAGAACTGGCAGGAAGATCGAGCGCGGTTTCAACCGGCGCGGGTTCGCTCTCTTGGTTTTCCGCGATGATGCGAATTCCCAGTTCGACACATCCTTCCAGTTCCCGCAGCGCAGAAAGGCATACATTTTTGTTTTGGTTGAGCATCCCGATCGCCTGCGATTCGCCGTCGAGTACCCATCCGTAACGCACTGGCAAAACCGCCCGTTCGCGGTGGAATGTTTCAACGACATGTTCGAATGCGAGGATGCGCTCGACATCCGGGCGGGCATCATTGACCCAGTTCGATATGGCCGAGACCACCATGCAAAGCTCACTTGCCATGATCACCGAAACGGGTTGGCCGTCCACACCCGCAGGAAAAGGCAGGCGGGGATTTGCGATGGCGCGGCATATACAATAGGTTAGATACATCATGATGGCGCGCCTGCCTCACGCGCCGACGGCGCCTCGCGCTCCAATGATGGGCAAAAACTATAGGGCGGCCAGGGCCCCGAAGCATCCAGAGATACCCCCTGGCCGGCAAACTGTGCGGCAATCTCATTCAGACACGCATGGAATTGGTCGCGACGGTCTTGTCTCAGGAGAAAAGCCCAATTGAACGTCATCTCTTTGTCTCGCCCCGATGCATTCCTGGCCAGGGATTTCAGCGAACGCGATGCGACAATATGCGCGTCGAGCTCTCCCGCAATCTGATGGGTGATCTCAGTCACCCAAGAATCGAGTTTCTTTCGAATCTCCCCGCGTAATCGCTGTTCACACAGGTAGCTCCGGCCCGGAGAGGCCCCGGCCTCCCGGCTTTGCGAGGAAGGGGCGGAAACGAGCAAGTGTTCCTCGGCTTGCGCTCTGTCCAGCAGCATCTTCACCGCCCATTCCTCCTTGCCAACGACGGAATCCAGGAACGCTGAAATGACGCTGTATTGGCTCACGACGAGCTGCGCCAAGTGATCCAACGAAGAGAAAAGCGTTGCGAATCGGGCCGGAAGCACCGGCGAACCGGCCATGATTTGTTCGACCACTTTCTCATGAATACAGGCGCGGGGACCTACCCAGGCCAGATCCTGCAGGTTCTTCTCCGAGGACTCTCCGGTCCACTCGTCCAGAGCCACCCTGCGGAACACCGCCGCAACGTCCTGGAATACCCACTCCGCAAGCGGAGTTTCATTGTCACCGCACGAACCTTCGACGCCGCGCAGGGTGTGGGCCCGGGCAAAGCCGAACAAATACACTCCCTCGCGCCCGCTCCCGGAAACCTCGTATTCGCCGTCAAGATCGGGCATAGTTGTCCTCCGCGCAGTCCATGAAAACGCGTTCTGCTTCCAGGGCATTTTGGACGACCGTCCGCAAGTCCTTTGGCTTGAACGGCTTTGTGAGGTAATCGAAGACCCCCGCCTCCATCGCGCTGCGGACCGTGTCTCGCGAACCATGGCCTGTGAGGATAATCATGGGAACGTCGCTGCAAACCGTTTTCAATTCTTCCATCACCTCGAGGCCGCAGCCATCCGGCAGGTATAAATCCAAAATGATCAAATCCAGATTTGTACTCGCCGCCACGGCTACCGCACGACGGCCATTTTCCGCCCAGATTGTCGCATAGCCATTGTCGGCGAAAATCCGCGAGAGCACGTCAAACACCGGCTTTTCGCCATCCACGACGAGGATGGTTTGACCGGAGTATCGTGGAGTAGATTTCATAGCGCGCCTCGATCGTGAATATGTATGGCTCGTCGCGCCGAAACCGGCACGACTGACTTCCTATTGCGTCCACCCTTGTCATCGTGTTCCTTTCCTTCTCTTCTTGGGCAGGATGATCTCGAGAACGCCGTTTCGAAAATTTTCCACACAGTTTTCCATATCCACTTCCGGCGGCAGACGGATCTCCTCTTGAAACCTCTGACCATCTCGCGTGGCATCTATGACATATCTCTGCGCCGTCATGGTCAGCGACACGTCGCCCCGGCGGAACCCGCCAAGATCAATAATGATGAGCACCTCTTCCGCCTCGTGAAAGACATCCACCAGAGGGCCTCGGATCTTTTTGAACAGCGGTTTCGTCTGGAATCGCCAATCGCGCGGCTTTTCGAAAGCCTTCACGGCAAACTTGGTTTCCCGAAACGGCGGCTGCCGGCGACGTTGCGATCCTCCTGCGCCCCCGATTCGCAATCGTATGCCCTGACCCGCGCCGGACGGGCTGCGCCGGCGGCCACGCTGTGCGCGAGAGAGATCCTTCATCGTCTTGGATGGAATCGAGCGTAGCATCCACGTCTGGTTCCCCTCTTGCGAATCGCCGGAATCCCGGACCGCAGAATTCACTGCGCCTCCAGGGCACCGATTAAATCCTCCCTGTTGATTCGCAGTTCCGGCGCCTTATTCGTTTTCTTGCTTTCCCGCGCTTCTACGACGCGCCGAACGGCGTCGAGAGCGGCCCGGTAGCACACGCCGGCAATATCCGCGCCGCTGAACTCAGGCGTGCGCGACGCCAAGTCCTTCACGTCCACCTCGGCGGCCAGCGATTTGCCGCGCAAATGAACTTCGAATATCTCCGCGCGTTCGGCTTCGTTGGGCAGCACAATCTCAATGACGTGATCGAATCGTCCCGGCCTCAGCATGGCAGGATCGAGCATGTCCAGCCGATTGGTTGCGCCCAGAGTCAGCACGCCCTTGAGCTCCTCCACGCCGTCGAGTTCCGCAAGAAACTGGCTGAGCACTCTTTCGGAAACGTGCGAATCCGAAGTTCCGCCGCTTCGCCGTGGAATCAAGGCGTCAATCTCGTCAAAGAACACGATGCAGGGCGCCGCCTGGCGAGCCTTGCGAAAGACCTCGCGAACTCCCTTCTCCGACTCGCCGACGTATTTCGACAGCAGCGCAGGGCCTTTCACCGAGATGAAATTCACCTTGCTCTCGGTCGCGATCGCCTTGGCCAGCATCGTCTTTCCGCACCCCGGCGGCCCGGTGAGCAGAATCCCTTTGGGCGGCTTGACGCCCATCTTCTCGAACAGATCGCCGTATTTCAGCGGCCATTCGACGGCTTCCACCAGGCTGGCCTTTGTCTGCTGGAGTCCACCCACGTCGTTCCATCGGACATTGGGAATCTCGACGAACACCTCGCGGATGGCCGACGGCTCGACCTCGCGCAAGGCGCCCAGGAAATCGCTCATGTCCACTTCGAGTTCCGCCAACTGCTCGTAAGGGATGCCCGTCAACGCAAAA
>JAPLSP010000212.1 GCA_026398575.1 Candidatus Sumerlaeota bacterium
TAGGGATTCGGGGTTCGGGATTCGGGGTTCGGGGTTCGGGGTTAGGGGTTCGTGTCTCGTGATTCGTGGTTCGTGATTCGTGGTTCGTGTTTCGTGGTTCGTGATTCGTGGTTAGGGGGTTAGGGGTTCGTAGTTAGGGGCTAAAGGGTCAGTGACCGCTAACCACGAATCACGAACCACTGACCCCGAACCCCGAACCCCGAACCCCTATATGAACTTGATCTTCCGCGCGGCGAAGGCGCACATTTTTAGGAGCAGGATGCCGTGGCGGAAACGATGAATCTTGATTTCGCCGTAGGTCCGCTCGCGATAGCGGATGGGCATATCCACGATTTTGCGATTCAGCTTGGCGGCGCCGAACAGCAAATCGAAATCGCCGAATGGATCGAAATCGCCGAAGAAACTGCGGTTGCGTTTGATTTCTTCGTAGTCCTTTTTCAAGAGCACCTTCGTGCCGCACAGCGTGTCCTTGATCCGTTGTCCCAGCAGCCAGGTGAACGCCAGCGAGAAGAAATGATTGGCGAAATAATTCAAGGTGCGCATCGCCTGGTCTTCCATGGGATAAACCAGCCGGCAGCCGTTGATGAATTCGCCCGCGCCGTTGGCCAGCGCCTCGTGAAATTTCGGCAAATCCTCGGGCGGCATGGTCAGATCCGAATCCAGGATCATCAAGACGTCGCCGGAGGCCATGTCGAATCCTTTGAAGACCGCCTCGGCTTTGCCTTTGCGGTCCTGATAAGCGAACTTGATGTCGCGATCCGGATATTTCTGGATCATCTCCTGGATTTTTTCGACGGTTCCATCCGTGGAATGGCCGTCAATAAAGATGATCTCAGTATGCCGCCCCATCAGAGGCGTCCGCATGATGGCGCCTTCGATGTTGCCCGCTTCGTTGAGCGTGGGGATGATCACCGAAGCGCTAAAGGCCTGGCTCTGGTCGTCGCGCGTGCGGACGACCGGTTTGGCCACGGCGTACTTGACCAGGCACAATTGATTGAAGAGCGGGAGGTTGCCAAGGATGCGGTTGCAGAACCAGCCGATCAGGGGAATGGCAAAGGGGCAGATGAGGCGGCGGCCGGCTTTGACGGTTTCGAATCCGGCCAGATGCAGCAGGTTGTCAATATCGCCGATCGTCAGCCAATTTTGCAGTCCTGTGGGGCATTTCATCCGCATGGCTTCGGCCGCCGACATGATGGGATGCCAGAGCTTGTTGTAGTGCGTGATAATGATGCGCGATTCGGGCGTTGTGACCTTGTGCAGCTGCTCGAAGCACCGTTGAATGTCATCCAGATGGCCGACGATGTCCGAAAGAATCACATAATCGAAAATTTCATTGAGCGGCAATTGATGGGCGTCGGCCTCGACGAATTCGAACGCCGGAAACTGAGCCCGCGCGCGCTGAAGCATTTCGGGACTGATGTCCACGCCCACCCCGCGCGCCGGCTGGGCTGCCGCCAGCAATTCGCCGGTCCCGCAGCCAACCTCCAACACCCGCATTCCCGGCGGAATGATAAATCGGATCAGACCGGTCATGCTGCTATGATAATAATGCGCGCGCCGCTTCCAATAGCGCCGCTGGGGCGCAATGCGGTCGAAAAACGCTTTAATGGATTCGCGGCGAGTGCTCATCGCGGCAGCGACTCTCTTTTCTTTGCAAGATTGAACGGCCCAAGATAATGAATTCCCACCGCGCTCCAAGTCAAAGGCTAAACGTTCGTAGACGTTCGTAGTTCCAACTTTAGTTGGCGCTCGTAGTTCCAACTTTAGTTGGCGCTCGTAGTTCCAACTTTAGTTGGCGCTCGTAGCTCCAAATTGAGCTGCCGCCTATTCCTCATTCACCCCCCTCAACGTATGCCCTGAAGTCTGGGTTATGCGAACAGGAACCAACCGCCCAATCAGGTTTTCGCCGCCGGGAAAAACAACCGGCTTGTCGCTCCGCGTCCGCCCAATCAGTTCCGAGGCGTCCCGCCGCGAGGCATTTTCAACAAGGGCTTCGCAGGTCTGCCCCACCAACGCGGCGTTGATCTCGGCGCTGATAGCCTCCTGGCGCTGGATCAGCTCGGCGACGCGGCGCTGCTTTTCTTCTGCGGGGACATCATCGGGCAACTTCCAGGCTTCGGTCCCTTCGCGCGGCGAATACATGAACGTGAACGCGGCGTCCCAGCGAATAGACGCCTGCATCGCCAGCGTCTGCTCGTAATCTTCCTGCGTCTCGCCCGGGAAGCCCACCAGTAAATCCGTGCTGAGGGCGATGCCGGGAACGGCGGCGCGCAGCCTGGCGGCCAGGGCTTCATATTGGGCGCGGGTATAGCGCCGATTCATGCGCTTGAGAACCCGGTCGCTGCCGGCCTGCGCGGGCAGATGCAGGCTTTCGCAGACCTTTGGCAGCGACGCCATCGCTTCGATGATGGCGTCCGACAAGTCGTGCGGATTGGAGGTGATGAAGCGGATGCGTTCGAGACCGGCGACGGCGTTGGCGTGGCGCAGCAAATCCGCCAGCCCTGCCTGCCCGTCGCGATAGGAGTTGACGTTCTGGCCGACCAGCAGGACTTCCTTGTATCCTTCCGCCACCAGACGCTCCAGGTCCGCGATCACGGCGCCGAAGGGCCGTGACTGCTCGCGTCCGCGCGTATAAGGGACGACGCAATAGGAGCAATAATTGTCGCACCCCACCATCGCCTCGACGGATGCCTTGACGCGGCTGTGGCGATGCGCGTGAGGCCCATGCTCGAGCGGCTGATCAATGCCGCCCACTGCCGCGATTCGTTCTCCCGCCATGGCGCGCTCGATCAATGAAATCAGATGCGGCCAGTCGCGCGTGCCGATCACGACGTCCAGTTGCGGAAATCGTTCCAGCAACGTGGCGCCGTCCTTCTGCGCGATGCAACCCGTGATGACAATCACCGGCGACGTGGCGCCAGCGACGCCAGATGCGTCAGCGCCCAAATCACCTCCGCCTGACCCGCCAACGCCTGAGCTGCCGGCGCTCGCGCGTCCGCCCCTGCCCGCAACGGTATTCTTCAGCCAGCGCAGGCTCGCCAGCCGTCCGAGCGCGCGCTCCTC
>JAPLSP010000776.1 GCA_026398575.1 Candidatus Sumerlaeota bacterium
AGCTTGTCGCCATCCTTCTTGCAGGTGGCGGTGACGGTCGCGGACTTCTGGGCTTTGCAGATTTCCTCGTGGAACTTCTTCGCGACGTCGTTGTCGGCGAAGTGATACGTGGTCTTCTTGCCATCCTTTTCGACGGCGAAGACGGTCGCGCACTCGGTGGCGGTCTTCAGGCAACACTTCGCGCAGCAGGCCTTGCCGGTGAGGGTGATTTCCTTGCCCTTGCTCTCGGCAAATGCGGGGGCCGCGATGAAGCCGAGGAGGGCGACGATGGTGAGGAGGATGTTTTTCATGGTTGGGATTGGGATTGTTGGTTTGGATTCTGCGGCACACCGCACGGGCGGACGCGCTGCATTGGAGTCAATCCGCCGCACCAGCGCCGCACCGCACGGCGCTTGGCCAAGGCTGTGCAGAAATTGCCTGCACCGTGGCGCGGATGCTCCTGTCCGCAGCGGGGCGGCGGGAAGTCGTTCCGCGAAGGCATCTGCGCGACGGTCCGGCGGATGTTAAATTTTTGACATCTTTCTATTGATGCGGCGGCACAGCAGGTGTTGAAACTTTCAACATGCCAACCGACACCCACCAGCTCACCCGCCGCGAGCGGCAAATCATGGACATCATCTACGCCAGCAGCGAGGCCACTGCCACGGACGTCCTCAATGCGATGTCCGACGCACCCACCCGCACGGCGGTTCGCGCGCTGATCCGCATCCTGGAAGAAAAGGGGCATCTCAAACACGCGCAACGCGGGAGGGAATTTGTTTATCAGCCCATCGCCCCGCGTCAGCGTGCCGGCCTGTCGGCCATGCGCCGTCTGTTGTCCACCTTCTTCGAAGGCTCGCTTGAGAAAGCCGTGGCGTCTCACTTGTCCGATCCCGCTTCCGAGTGTTCGGAGGAAGAGCTCGACCGCCTCGCCGGTCTGATCCGCAAAGCCCGCAAGGAAAGGAGATAGCAATGGCATCGTCTCTCATGGCAGTGATGTCGTGGCTGGCGCCGTTTTCACAATGGCTGCCGATCCTCCTGGACGCGGCGCTCAAGGGCATGGCGCTGGTTGCAGCCGCCTTCATCGCCGCGCGCGCCATGCGGCGGGCTTCGGCGGCGGCGCGCCAGATGATATGGTTCCTGGCGCTCGCTAGTTTGTTGGCGTTGCCGGTCTGGACAGAAACCATTAACAATCAAAACAAGGCCGGTATGCGCGATATCTCCATGCCGATATCGGAGAAAGTGTTGGACCCGCTCTGCGCGCTCATTCCAGCGGAGGCTTATCAGGCAGCCGCGAAACTTCAGCCAGGCCGTGCGGGCCCGACAACCAACGCCTCTTCGACAACCGCGACGCCGGCGCCTGTCTTGGAGCAAAAGCCGCCTTCGCGCCTCGACACCATCAACGCGGTGATCCGCGCCAAACTGCAGGCAGGCGATTTGCGCGAACGCATCCAACAGCAGAGTGACAAGACCAAACGCGCGCAGGCGCTCGCGGAACTGCTGGCAATGATGGACGGGGCAAGCGACGCCCGCCTGAAGGCGCTCGGCGCGCTCAGTGAATTGCGGGATGTTCCTTTCGAGCGCGGACCTTACGCCGAGCGCGCGCGCAAGGCTTTGAAGGACGAAGCGCCGGCCATGCGGGCGGCGGCTGTCACGGCGCTTGGCGCCATCGGGGAAGCGCCCGGCGACCTTGAGGCCATGGCGTCGCTGGCGGATGATCCCAGCGAAGCGGTTCGCGAATTCCTGCCTCAATCGCTCTGTGCGCTCGGCGGAAGGCCGGCGCCGCCTGTCGTCATTGCCACGCTTGGAAAAATGCTGAACGATTCGTCGCGGAATGTGATCGAGGCGGCAATCGGCATGTTGATCGGCTGTCCATTTACGCCTGCGATGGAGAAACGGGTGATTGAGTTATCGCGCGATGAAGAGCACGGGCATTCAGCGATCTATTTTGCGCTCAGTCCGCAATTGGACAAAAACGAAACCATCTGCCGGCGATTGATCGAAGTGATGGAGACGCCCGGCGACAGGGAAAATCAGGAGCGCGCCGCATGGGGCCTTGCGCATTATTCCGTTGTCCCGGAGGCGCGAGACAAGGTTGTCGCGGCCTTTATTCGCGCCTATGATGAATCCACGAATGCCTACGTCCGCAGCGAATGCATTTTTGGACTTGGGACGCACGCCACGCAGGCGGCGGCAGCCAAGTTGCGCGATATCGCCGCGAACGATGAAAACAAGGAGATGCGCAAACTGGCCGGAGGAGCCATGGCGCGCGCCAAGATCGCGGCGCCGGGTCCGTCCACCCCATCCACCTTGTCCACCCCGTCCACTCAGTCCACACCAACCATCGCCCGCCGCCCCCCCAACGAGCTCAGCGGCCGCGAATTAACGCAGGATTTGCTCGCACGCATTCAGCAGCAGAAGGACAAGGAAAAACGCCAAAGCGCGCTCGATGAACTGCTGGCGCGGCTCGATGGCATGCTTCCCGGCAAACTGGAAGCGATGGAGGCATTGGCCAAACTGAAAGAGGTTCCGTTCGATCGCCGCCTGTATCTCGTTCGCATACGTGTCGCGTTGAAGGATTCGGCGCCCGCCATGCGCCAGGCGGCGCTGAAGGCGCTCGGCGGCATTGGCGAAAAAGACGCCGACCTGCCATCCTTGGCGGCGCTGGTGGACGATCCCGATCCCATCGTCCGCGCGCTGCTGGCGCCGTCTCTCTATCAGCTCGCGGGCGCCAATCCGCCGGAGATTGCGCTGAACGCCGTGGCGAAGCTGCTGTCTGACAATGCGGAAGTCACCGTCCGAACCACCGTCAAATCGCTGTGGGGAAATCCGCTCAACGCTGCCGGCGAAAAGCGGCTCATCGAATTATCTCGTATCGCTTCAACCAGGGACGACGTGATCTATTACGCGCTCAGCACGCTGCCGAAGAAGAGCGAGCTGGTCTCCCGACGCCTGATCGAGGAACTGGAAACATTGAGCAGTCTGCATCAGGATCGCGCCGCCTGGGGATTGTCGCACTTCGATGCGGCGCCCGACGCGCGCGATCTGGTCGTCGCGGCGCTGATCCACGCATTCGATCATTTCAGCAATCCCTATGTCCGCGAGAACTGCGTCTATGGCCTCGGGCAGCACGCCACGGAGGCGGCAATCGCAAAACTCCGCGTGATCGCGGAAAAAGACGAGGTCTCAAAAATTCGCAAAGCCGCGCAAGAAGCGCTCAAGCGGGCTCTATCGCGTCCCTCCGCATCTGATTCCACTTGGAATTCCGATTCCTCTTCCGCGCCGAGATCCGCTGCGAAAACGACAGAAGAAAAGCTCAGTGTGGATTTGGGCAGCAGCGTGACGATGAACTTGATTCCTATCAAGCCCGGCTCGTTCCTGATGGGAAGCAATTACAATGATTCTGAAGGACCAGTTCATACGGTGACGCTTGATTTCTTTTGGCTGGGCGAAACGGAGGTAACGCAGGCGCAGTATGAGGTGATCATGGGAAAGAATCCTTCACATTTCAAAGGCGCGGACAAACCCGTCGAGAACGTTCCATGGGATGACGCGATGGATTTCTGCAAAAAGCTCTCGGCGAAAACCGGCAGGACCTATGCGCTGCCCACCGAGGCGCAATGGGAATATGCCTGCCGCGCGGGCTCAAGCAGCAAGTATTGCTTCGGCGATTCAGAAAGCCAATTGGGCGATTATGCCTGGTATTCTGACCAACAGACGCATCCGGTGAAGCAAAAGAAACCAAACGCCTGGGGCTTATATGACATGCATGGAAATGTATCGGAGTGGTGCTCGGATTGGTTTGGCGTATACAGCGCGGATAAACAAGCTAATCCGGTTGGCGCAAATTATGGCCCATTCCATGTGAATCGCGGCGGCTCTTGTAGCACGGGTAAGACGGGCTGCCGGGCGACAGAGCGCAACAGGGTCTATCCACTTCAACGGGGCGACTTTCTGGGCTTTCGGGTTGCGTGCGTCCCCAGCAAGTAGTTTTCATTATAGCGCTTTTCCCATGCAGCAAATGAAGCGCTCAACCGCGCCTTACGGCAAAAAGAAGAAAGGAGATGAGTATGGCCGGCTCGGTATTCTCCCTCGCGTTATGGCAGGATTGGGCATCCCGATGGGCGCCTTTGTTTTTGGATGCGTCCCTCAAAGGCGTCTTTATTCTCGTGGCCGCTTTCGCCGTGACTTTGGCCATGCGCCGAACAACGTCGGCCGCGCGGCAATTGGTGTGGTTCTATGCTCTGGCGAGTCTGCTCGCATTACCGGCGCTGGCTCTCATACTTCCGGGATGGCGAATTCTGCCGGCGTGGACTCGTTTGGACGCATCATCAACGGTCGTTGTGAGAGCGGAAGATCCATCTTCAAAGCCATCCAAGGCGCCCGGTCTTGACGAGATGAAATGGACGGAAACGCCTGTCAATCCGTTGGCCGAGCCGCTCTCGCTTCCCGCGCAAGCGTCCGAGACGCGGGCAGCGATACCTACCATTGTCCCGGAAGCAATGGACAAGTTTGCGGACAAGACGCCGCGGAGCGATTCCTCTGCGAACAAGGCGATATCAGCCTCTGGCCAAAGGTTGCTTTCGGCGGTTTTCAACTCAGCCTCATTAATGACCCTTTGGCTGTTGGGAGTCATGGCGTGCCTCACGCCGCTTGCGCTTGGCCATATCAGCCTGTGGCGGCTCAAGCGCCGCACACGCCGAATTGCAAGCGGCGAAGGGTTCCTCCTGCTAGAGAAAGCCGTTGCCGAATTGGGTTTCAAACGTCCCGTGATTTTATTGGAGAGCGATCGGCGGACCATGCCGATGATGTGGGGCATATCGCAGGTCTATCTGCTGCTGCCCCAAGAGGCGCGCGAGTGGCCATCGCAGCGGCTGTATGCGGTTTTCCTGCATGAGCTGGCCCATGCGAAGCGATGGGACTGCCTGATGAAGTTCATCGCCCATCTGGCATGCGCCGCCTACTGGTTCAATCCGCTCGTCTGGCTGGCGTTCCGGCGGCTGCAGATCGAATCGGAACAGGCTTGCGATGATCTTGTCCTTGCCAGCGGCTGTCAGCCGTCCGAGTACGCGGAGGATATCCTGCGGATCGCCTCGGGACTGCAGGCGGATTTCTTTTCCGCTCACAGCGGCATCGCCATGGCGCGCAAGTCCAAACTCGAAGGACGGCTGCTAGCCGTCCTGGATCAAAGCCGCAAGCGGGGGAAACTGACGTTCATCGGCGCGCTGCTGGCGGGTCTGCTCTGCGCAGGACTGGTGGCGCCCATGGCAATCTTGAAAGCGCAATCCGCCGGCGAGGAAGCAGGCGGCGCCAAAAAATCTTTGCCACAAGAAGCCGCCAATTGCTTTCTGTATATCCGCCACAATGAAGTGAATGGCACGGCCAAAACCGATACGCTTGTGTTGGGAAAGATCTCACCCGGCAGCTTTGAACAAAAAGACATCTGCACTGAAGGCGATCTGACTGCCGGCTTCGAGTTGTTGGGAGTCTGGAACGGCGCCGCATACGCGCGAAGGTTTAACGATCTGCTTTGTTTTGAACTTGAAACCGGCCAGTGCGTCCGGATCGCATCGAAAATCAAATTCCATGCATTCGCCGATGGCCGCCTGTTCTGTCTTTGGGGCGAGTCCGCGATTCGCGAATATGATTTCCGCTCGCAGTGCTTCCGAGATATTGCATTGCCATCCGGCGCGCTGACCGGATTATGCGACTCCATATCGCCCTGGGGCGTGGCCCCGGACGCCAGGCATTTAGCGTTTTTCAAATCGGAGAATGATCCTAGCTCGCCCAATTCAGGCTCGGTTCTGGACCAGCTAATGATTGTGGATCTGGAGGCGCGCGACCTCAAGCCCCTGGGCGCGCCCGTCTATTATCAGCCGCCGCCGTTCTCCTGTGTTGCGCCCGATGATGGGCCGCCGCTGGTGTGGCTCGATGAGAAGACGCTGGCGTTTGTGCGAACGGAGGAGCCGCAAAAAACTCCCGACGAAACCTCCGTGAGCGTCATGCTCGATGTCGAGGACAAAACCATCTATTATCTGTCCATCGCCAATATTGCGAGCGGAAAGGTCCGCGACTTTGCGCCTATTCCAGGAGAGTCATTAACTATGTGGCTTCATCTGCGCGAGCCCAAATCGTTTGCGCCGGCGGTTCTGACTCTCGATGCAGGCTCTCCGAAAGAAATATCGTATGCCGTGGATCTCAAGGCCGGGAAACTGATGGAAACCGATGCGATCGGCAAGCAATTCGCGCTTCGCCGCCAGGGCAAATTCCAGCAGCTATATGCCTCCGGGAAGAAACTCTTTGAGATTGAGAGATATATTTACGCCGCCATTTCGCCGGATCAAAGACGCGCGCTCTATACCGGCGGCTTTCCGGCTCGGCGGTTGTATTGCTTTGATGAGCAAAACGGCGCGCGACACGTGGCGGATGGATGGTTCACCGAGCATCTAATGTGGGTGGCCGATGAGGCGATCAAGCCTTTGCCCTCCGCGCCGCAGCCTCGCGCAGGATGGACGCCCTTCGAGCGGCTACCCTATCCGGAGCCGACGCCGAAAGATACGCGAAAAGACATTAGCGACTATCTTTCATTTTCGATAACGACTGACAAGCCAGTCTATCAATTAAACGAAGCGGCGTTACTGACGTTTACCGTGACCAATAAGAGCAACGAGACCTTCGAGATCGCGCCGCCGCCGCCGGACTGGCGGATCGCCCAGATCACGCTGACTTATCCCGGCGGCCAAAAGTTTCTCGCTCGCTTCTGGGGATCGGATCAGATCAATCCCATCAAGATGGCGGCATTGAAAGGCGGGCAATCTATCAGCACCACGCATGTTCTTGAGCTTTCCGCCCCGGGAGCGTACAAAATTCAGGGTTCTCTGAGAATGCATGGCCCAGGATTCAAAAGCCCGGTTGATCTTCGCGGATATCCCAAAGCGGCGCCGATTTCCTTCACGGTCGAGGCGTCGTCCGATGAGGAACGCCTGTTTAAAATCAAATTCGAACGGCTGCTGCAGACGCTGCGCGAACAGCAAGCCAAAGGACCCGAGTGGAACGGTTGGCTGCCGGCTGTGGATGATATCACCGATATGGGCAAACCGGCGTCGCCATTTCTTATGGATGCGATCGCAAAGGAAAAAAATCCCCTGATTGCCAGGCGATTGCTATGGTCTCTTACCCGCATTGCGGATCCAGCGGCGCTATCCTGTTATCGAGAGATGGCGGCGAAGGGCGATCCGGAACTGGGGGGTGATGCGATCAATGGGCTTTATGAACTCTATTCGCGCAATACGCCGGCGCGCAGCGGAGCGCTTGAAGCGTTGCTGGAGATCGCTGCACGGAAGGATTCTCAGCCGCTTCGCAAAGCGGCGGCGAATGTCCTGATCCGCATTCATGAGCCGTCCGTGAAAGCAGCCTTCGAGAAGATCGTGGCTGCGGACGATTCGCTTCTGGCTGGCCGCGCCGCAAGATATCTGGCCGCCGATGAAAATATGAATCTTGCCGAATGGCTTGCCGCGGCGGCGCAAAACCTTACCCATGCCCGCTTTCTTGCGGCCCGCGTCATCATCAGCGATCTGATCAAGACACAGCACATCACCGATAAAAAGGACTTGAGCGGTTTGGAGTGGAAGGATGTTTCCGAGAATGCCGGCAAGATGACAGAGGCCCGGCAAGCGATTCTGGAATGGGAAAAATGGGCCCGCGAAAATCCGCGCGCTTCGTCCGCTTATTTCGACCGCGATCGAGAATTATGGGGCGACCGCCGCGCTGAGACAGGGAACAAGGAAGCGGACAGCCGCTCCGCGTTGGCTGCCGCCAGTTCGCAAGCAAATCCGTCCAAGTCATCCTTCGATTCGCTCAAGGTTAGGATCAGCAGCACATGGGCGTGGAATCGCACGATCTCTATCAAGAGCGATGGAACGTATCAGTTTGACATGGAGCAGTTGGAAAAAGTTCCCGGCGAAAAATTCATGCGTCCTGCGGCGAAGCATTATATCGCCGAATATAGGATAGGCCCCGAGCATCAGCGACGTTTGGGCGAACTGCTGGAAGCAACTCAATATCTCGCGCAATCCGGCAAGAGCGAGATGACAATGACGGACGGCACGAAATTTGATCTGACGTTGATGCGCGACGGGCGCGAGACCAAGACGTCCTGTTACGGCGATCAGGAAGAACGTTACAAAGCTCTGCTTCAGTTTCTGGAGCGCGTCAACCGACAGGAGTGGCTGCTCTATCAGGCCACGGTGAAGGAGGAGCGGCTGGCAGTGGCTCGCGATCTTGGCAATGAGTTGGACGCGCTGAAAGGCAAACCCGTTGTGATGCCTTATGCGCCGATCCTGGATTATCATCGTTTGGTTCCGGCGTTCAGCGAATCGCTCGCAAATCCGGTGGAGCGGAAGACAGACGAAATCATCGGCGCGGCCAAGCTGATGGGATTTCTGAAACTCGAATCGCAGCGTAAAAACCTCGAAGCGGTGGCGCGCGGCGGTGTGAGCGGCGCGGATGGCCATACATCTGGTTCGATCCCCTCCGAAGCGCGCCTGGCAGCGGCGGCGGCGTTGGCGCAAATCGGAGCGGAGGCGTCGCTGGATACCTTGCGTTCGATCCGCGAAGACAGCGATCCTTTCCTGCGTAATGCGATAGCCGAAGCGGTCTTCACGCTGCCGCCTGAAAAGGCGATTCCAATGCTCGCGGAGATGACCACGCAATCGCAGAATGCCGCCTGGGCATTGATCAGACTGGGCGCGCCGGCGGTTCCTGCGATTCTCGATATTCTGCAATATGATGAAGCGGAAGCGGTTCGTGATATTCGGAAGGGTCCGTATTATCTCATCCGCGCCTATTATGATCACTGGAAAGAAATTCCACAGCCCGTGAATCCGGATATACTCGGCGCCATTCGCACGCGAATCGAATTTCGCGGCGGCGGCGGCCACTCGGATGTGGATTACGGACTAAAAGTCCTGGAACTGGCCGGACAGCCGTTCAAGCCGCTGAACGCGCGTCAGACGCTGGAATCCTTCCTGAAGACAGCGGCCTCTCAGGATGCCAAAGCCCTCGAACGCCTGATGTCCATGCATTTCGGGAACAACGATACCACTAAGTTTCTGGAACGCGCCAAAGCCGGCCAGATCCGCGTGATGAACGTCTGTGCGGATAAAAATTCCGCCTGGGCGCGCGCGGCTGACGCTGAGAATGAAAATCAGCAGTATATGATTTGGATGAATTTTCTAGGCGGACGCGTTTGGGAGATTGCCGCCGCCGTCCCCAGATCGCGCGCCCAAATTGACGCGGAGTTTCAGCGCATCATGAAGGAACATCCAGACGTCAAAGAATTGCCATTGAACGACTGATCCTCTGAAATTTATGCTTCGCGATAAAATTGCAGCGCAAACATCAGAGGCGCAGCGTGGCGAAGATCGGCATTTCTTTTCAGTTCGCCTGCTGCGCTGAATCACAGATTCAGTGACGTATTTGTTGCCTCTGGGATGAAAGCAATGCGCTCAGGAGCGGCGCCACCTTACTCCAAAAGCTGGCGCCGCTCCTATCCGCATGAATCTTTTCTTCCGACATAAGTATTCGCGATGATTTTATGCTATCGTATTTACGAATATGAGCACTTAGCCGATTCATCCAACGCAGCACGCACGGTTTATGCCTGATAGCCCCAAGCATCCCATCACCGACGAAAAGCTGGCGCGCATGCCCGCCGCCCCGGGCGTCTATCTCATGAAGGACGCCAAAGGCGCCGTTATATACGTCGGCAAGGCCGTCAATCTGCGCTCGCGCGTGCGCTCGTATTTCAGCGGCAGCGACGAACGCCCGACTGTTCCCTTTCTCGTGGCGCGGATCCGGGACATCGAATGCATCATCACCTCGACGGAGTCCGAAGCCTTCCTGCTCGAAAACACGCTGATCAAGAAATACAAGCCGCGTTACAACCTGCAGATGGTCAGCGACATCACCTACCTGAGCTTCCGCATTGACCTGAAGCAGGACTTTCCGCGCATTGATATCGTCCGCCAGCGCAGGAAAGACGGCGCGGTTTACCTCGGGCCTTACGCCTCGGGCAAGGCGGCGCGCGCGACGCTGAAATGGCTTCATCGCATCTTCCCGCTGCGCCAGTGCAGCGACGTGGTCATGCGCAACCGCACGCGCCCGTGCATCCTTTATGACATGAAGCGCTGTTGCGGCCCGTGCTGCCTGCCGGTCACGAGGGAAGATTATGCGCGCCTTATCGAGGGCGCGATCGCGCTGCTGGCGGGCAAATCCGAGGAAGCCATCGCGATGCTGACGCAGGAGATGCAGGAGCACAGCCAGCGCATGGAGTATGAGCAGGCCGCCGCCATCCGCGACACCCTCGCGGCCATCCAGTCCACCGTCGAGCAGCAGCGCGTAGCCCTGACGCCGGGCTACAATGCCGACGTCATCGCTCATCACGCCGAACACGGACGCCTCTGTTTCGCCGTCCTGTCTTATCACAACGGCTTCCTCAATGACACGCGCTTCTTCAACGAACGCGACAACGGCCTGCCGATGGATGAAATCTACAGCGCCTTTCTGGGGCTGTTCTATGAGGATGGCGCCGCGATCCCGCCGGAAATCCTCACGGACGTCGAACCGAGCGACGCCGCCATGGCGCAGGCGTATCTTGAAGAGCTGCGCGGAGGGGCGTGCCATCTGCGCCAGCCCCAGCGCGGCGAAGGCGTGCGGATGATCGAGATTGCGCGCGGCAACGCCCGCGAACACTTGCAGCGTTCGCTGAGCAAGGAAGAGGCCGCGCGCGAGGCGCTCGAAGATTTGCAGCGCAAGCTGCGCCTCGCTCGCGCGCCCGACCGCATCGAATGCTACGATATTTCAACGCTGCAAGGCCAGGCGTCCGTCGCCTCGCGCGTCAGCTTCCTCGACGGCGCGCCGGATAAATCGCAGTACCGCAAATACCACATCAAATCCGTCGTCGGGACGGACGACTTCGCCGCGATGCATGAAGTTTTGACGCGGCGGTTCCAGCGCTTGATCGAGGAAAACGAACTGCCGCCCGATCTGGTCATCATTGACGGCGGCATCGGACAATTGAACGTGGCCGTGGCCGTCTTGGACGAACTGGGAGTCAAAGGCGTCTCCCTGACCGGTTTGGCGAAAAGCCGATGGAAGGAAGCCGGCGACGCGCGGCATAGGCAGGAGCTGCTTGAGCAAGGCGCCGAGGAAGAGAAGGAAGAGGCAGAAGAGGAAGGCGGCGGACGCCTGCACACCGCCGAGCGCCTGTTCCTGCCCGGGCGCAAGAACCCGATCGTCCTCAAGCGCAATCATCCGGCGCTTTATCTCGTGCAGCGCATCCGCGACGAGGCGCACCGCTTCGCCATCACGTTCCATCGCGCCACGCGCAGCAAATCCACGATCACGACGCTGCTCGACTCGATCCCCGGCGTCGGCCCCACGCGCCGCAAATCCCTGCTGCGCCATTTCGGCTCCCTGGCAAAAATCAAGCAAGCCACGCCCGAAGAAATCGCCCAGGCGCCTGGCATCCCGCCCGCATTGGCGCAGGCGATTAGCGAAAAATTGCAGGAAATATCCCCGCGCGACAATAATCTTTCAGGATGAATTTCCGCTTGCCCATCATCCTTCGGGGACCGATGATTCTGCGTGCAGCAGCTGTGGGTTCGCTCCGCTATCGCTTCGCATCACCCACGGCTATGCTTGAAGTTCCCCTTCGGGGAAGAAGTGTCCAAACTTCACTTTCCGGGAATCGCGCATCCGCGCTGAGGAACGAACGGGTTTCAATTATGAAACTGCTGATCGTCATCGTCCTTCTGCCAGCTCTCCCCTCCAGCGGCGACCATTAATGCCGCCCTGGGCGCCGGGAAACACCTGCTCATCATGCCCGGCATTTACCCGCTCGATGACACCATCGTCGTGATCCGGCCTGGCGCCATTGTTCTTGGTCTCGGTTTGCCAAGCCTCGTTCCCGCGACGGGCAGGACCGCCCTGCGTGTCGAGGCAGGCGAAGGCGTCATCGTCAGCGGACTCATTATTGACGCCGGCGCCACGGAAACGGAGACGTTGGCGCAAATCGGTCTGCCCGGGCGCAAAGCAGGCAGCGCTGAAAACCCCATCTGCATCCATGACCTCGTCTGCCGCGTCGGCGGCTATGGGCCGGGCCGCGCCAAACTCATGGTCGCCATTCACGACCACCACGTCATTGGCGACAACTTCTGGCTCTGGCGCGCGGACCACGGCGCCAACGTTGGCTGGACGCAGAACGCCTGCGACACCGGCCTGCGCGTGGAGGGCGACGACGTGACCATTTACGGCCTCTTCGTCGAGCATACGCAGAAGCATCAGACCATCTGGAACGGCGCCGGCGGGCGCGTCTTTTTCTACCAGAGCGAAATGCCCTACGACCCGCCCTCGCAGGAGGCATGGCGCAGTGCGTCGGGCGAAGGCTATGCTTCTTATAAAGTCAGCGACGGCGTTACTACGCATGAAGCGTGGGGCCTCGGTGTCTATCATGTTTTCAAAAAGGCCGCCATTGTCGCGGAGAACGCCGTTGAAACACCGGCCAGCCCCGGCATCCAAATGCGCCATCTCATGACCTTCCGTCTTGGCGGTGGAAAGCCCGGCAGCGGCATCCGCAACGTCATCAATGGCCAGGGCGGCGAAGTCATTCCCCGCCAGAAGGCGACGGTGAAATAGATTCACTCGGTCCGCTTGAGCAGAGCCGAAAGCTTCATCTGGCGCTTAAAATGGCTGGCGTGGATTCGACACTGCGTGTTATTCAAGGCGCGGAGCATGGGTTTTGGTATCCGGAAGTTCAAAGGATGGTCCTGTATTTTTTCTCGGAAAAACTAAAACATAAAAGGGAGAAGACGCCATGAAGGCAAGAACCTGGTTGTTGTTGGTCGCGGTATTTGTGTGGGGATGTGTGGTCTGGGCGCCGTGTCAACCGCCGCGCGCGGATGCGGGGACAACGAGCGCATCAGCGGTAGCAAAGCCGCAGGCTGATCAGGCTGCAAACAAAACCAAGCAGATTAAAGATGTTGTTTATGCAAATCCCGGAGACAAGCCGCAGACGCTGGACCTTTATTTTGCGGAAAAGAATGAAAGCCAGGCGCCGCTGCCGCTCGTGGTATGGATTCACGGCGGAGGATGGTGGGGCGGAAACAAGAATGGATGCCCTGCCGTTTTTCTAGCCCAGCGCGGATATGTTGTCGCCAGCATCAACTACCGCCTGAGCCAGGATGCGATTTTTCCCGCGCAAATCGAAGACTGCAAGGCGGCCATCCGGTACCTGCGCGCCAACGCCGCCAAGTACCAGATTGATCCGAATCGCATCGGCGTTTGGGGTGGCTCGGCAGGCGGACATCTGGTGGCGCTTCTCGGAACCTCCGGCGATGTGAAGGAGCTGGAAGGCAAAGAGGGCGATCTGACAGTTTCAAGCCGTGTGCAGGCCGTCTGCGATTGGTTCGGCCCCACCGACATGACGGGCATGACCACGCTGACGCTGAAAGCGCCTGATGGCAAGCAGGTATCGCCCGTTGAGAGATTGCTCGGTGGCACGCCCGAGGAGAAAAAAGAGAAAGCCGCGCAGGTCAATCCGATCACTTGGGTCACCAAGGACGATCCCCCATTCCTGATCATGCACGGCACCAAGGACCCGCTGGTGCCTTTGAAGCAGAGCGAGATGTTGCAGGAAGCCCTGAAAAAAGCCGGCGTGGATTCAACGCTGGAAATCATCCCCGGCGCCGGGCATGGATTCGCAGGTCCGAAGTATCAGCAAATGGTGATGGACTTTTTTGATCGGACATTGAAGAAGCAGAAATAGACTATCTTCATGCAACCACTAATGGACACTAATCAACACTAATAAATACGTTGCGTAAAAACATGAATGAAGGAGTCTGCCATGCTGAAAAGAATCCTAATTCCATTGATCGCGACGATTTTTTCCCTGGCCTTCCTCGCTTCGGCGCAGCCGCCGCAGGATCGGCCTGTTCAGCGGCCTGCGCAGCGGCCTGATGGCGCACAGCCGCAAAGACCGGGCGTGACAGGCGCTGCGCAGCAGGCGGCGCTCCCGCCGGGTGTCAAGGCCATTCGCGATATTGTGTATGCGCGCCCCGGCAATAAGCCGCAGATGCTGGATATCTACCTTCCGGAAAAAACGGATGCCGCCTCTTCGCTGCCGCTGATTGTCTGGATTCATGGCGGCGCATGGGTCGGCGGGACCAAGAACAACTGCCCGGCCATGCGCATGGTTCCGAATGGCTTTGTGGCCGCGAGCGTCAACTACCGCCTTTCGCAGGAAGCGATCTTTCCCGCGCAGATCGAAGACTGCAAGGCGGCGATCCGCTGGCTGCGCGTCAATGCGGGAAAATATAATATTGATCCCAACCGCATCGGCGTCTGGGGATCATCGGCGGGCGGTCACCTGGTGGCGCTGCTCGGAACCTCGGGCGACGTGAAGGACCTGGAAGGCAGCGAAGGCGATCTCACGGTTTCAAGCCGCGTGCAAGCGGTTTGCGATTGGTTCGGGCCCACGGATTTTCTCGATATCGTGAAGCATCCCAGCAACCTGAAGCACGATTCGCCGGAGTCGCCGGAATCGAAATTGATCGGCGGCTATATCCTGGCGCCAGAGAACAAAGAGAAGGTCGCGCGCGCCAATCCGATCACCTATATCAAGAAAGACGCGCCGCCGTTCCTCATCATGCACGGCGACAAAGACATGACGGTTCCCTATCAGCAAAGCGTGCTGCTGCACGAGGCGCTGAAGAAGGCGGGCGTGGATGCGACGTTTGAGATCGTTCCCGGCGCGGGCCATGGTTTCGGCGGCCAAGACATTAATAAGAAGGTGAGCGAGTTCTTCGAGCGAACGCTGAAGAAGAAGTGAGCGGGAATTGCATGGGAGGAATGGGAGGAATGGGAGAAATAGGAGGAATGAGAGGCCCAGCTAATATATGCGTCACAATCTCCCATAACTCCCATTCCTCCCATAATTCCCATTCCCCCAAAATCCCCACAAAAGCCTCAGATTGCTATCTCTCGATCCGAATCACGAGGGATCGCGCGAAATCTGGCAATGGGATTTTTCGCCCGTTTGCCTTCAGGCTGCTCCACTGGTTAAGCCAGGGATCGTAGGCGCGGGATTTGCCTTGGGCAAAATCCGAAGCGCTCTCCGGCAGGTCAATTTCCACTCCGCTGAGCCGCTCCGGCGCTTCGCCTTTTTCGAGTTCGCTGCGCCAATCGTTCTTGGTGTCGCGCGCCCACGCGATGAAAGTTTTTTTGCCTTTCAGCGCGTAGATTCTCAGGCGCGGGTGCGGCAGCATCATCGGCTCAAAGCCTTCGGCAGGCGGGTCCAGGCCTTTCACGGCATCGGCGAAGCGCGCGTAATGGCGCCAGAGATTCAGCGGCGCGACGTATTGATGCCAATGCCAGAACTGCCCCGCGCCCGCTGCGCCCGCGAAAAACGGGGCGAACAGCGCGTCGTGAAGCAGCGTTCCTTCCTTGTCCTTCGCATAGAGTTTCAGCGGCCCGATATGCCGCGGCTCGACACCGCCGGTCTCGGCCAGCATGATGGGTTTTTTGCCATCCACCAAGACTTTCATTTCGCGCACGGCATCGGCAGTCAGGATGTCCATCGGGCCGTGGCAGACTTCTAGCTTTGCGCCGAGGTCGAGGTAGCGATGAACCTGCGCGATGTCATTGTCCGGCATGGGCGTGATGACGTTGTAGGTTTTGGGGGCCCATTGCTTGTCGTCGTAGCTGCCCAGGCTCTGCACGCACAAATTTTTGGGGAAGCGTTTATGCAACTCCTTCAACATCTCAGCGGTCCACTCGATCTGGCCTTCGCCCTGGGTGGCGTTGATTTCATTCCACAGTTCCCAGGCGAAAACCGCCGGCGTCGAGCCGAAGCGGTTGGCATACCAATCCAGTTTTTTCCTGAAGAGATCGCGCGCCGGTTGGCCTTTGAAGAAATCCGTCATATTGTCTGCCGGACCGCCGCGCGCGACTTTGTAGATGGGTTTGTCGGACCACGCCGGCTTGCCACCGATGCTGCGGAAATGCTCCAGCGTGATCTTGACGTAAATGCCGTGGCGGCGCGCCATTTCGAGCAGCGCATCGAACTGCCGGGCCTTGGCTTCGTCGTATTGTCCGCTCTTTTCGTGCTCCACGTCCCAGAAGTCCTGGCTAGCCCATATCCGGATGAAATTGCCGCCGTTCTTCGAAAGCGCCTCCATCCACTTGTCATAATCCTCCAGCCCCTCCTTTGACGTGAAGCGGTTCGGATGCACCATGTTGAGCCCGATGGGAATAAAGGGGCGGCCATCGCTGAGTTCAAAGTATCGCGGATCGCGCGGGCTAACCCGCACGAAGGGGCGGTCATCCTTGATGCGCAACGCCGCAGGCGCCTGCGTCGCCGCGGAGGTGGTCTCCGCCCAGGGGACGAGAGGAAGCAATGCGCAAACGAAAATCGCGCATGGCGCCCATGGAGAGTGGAGCCGAAAGTCGAATCTCATAATTTCAATCCTTTTTGGGTTTTTCATTTTTTAGTCCTTATTGTGTTTCTCATTTTTTAGTCCTTTTTGTGTTTCTCATTTTTCATTTTATGCTTGGGTGCGGGCTGGGGGGCTTTGGTTGAATGCTGTTGTTCCTTGACGGCAAAGCGGGAGACACGCCAGCAGGATGCTGGCGCTCCCAGTCCCAGTATGCCATTGACCTCCGCCGGCAAAATGCCAAGCATCCCGCCCATCAAACAGATGGAATAAGGAGACAGGCAATGTCATACGCCGACGGATGGGCTGCTATCAATCTTGAAATGCCGGCGCGCATTCCGCGAACCGAATATTCAGCCGAGTCGCATTGGGACCTGATCAAGGCGGTCACCGGGATCGAGGTGAGTCCCGCCAGCGACTCGCAGGCAAAATCCAAAGCAGGCAAAGCATTCATGCGCGCCTGGAATTATGATCTTCGCTGGAGCACGCTGATCGGCGGCCAAGTCTTCGGCGATTTGCATACCGACATGGGACATGCGGTCTATGCCGCCGGCGGCGTGGACCGGCGGGACGCGGTCCGATGCCCCTTTCATTCGCCCGACGAGGTAATTGAGTTCGATCCCTGGAAAGCGTATGGCGAAGTGGACCGTCCGAATGCGGTTCGCGACTTCGAGGCGCATTACAAAG
>JAPLSP010000096.1 GCA_026398575.1 Candidatus Sumerlaeota bacterium
GCCTTTCGGGGGAATTCCATCTGACCGATCACGCCGAAATCCGTTGGGCTTTGCCTGGTGAAATGCTTCAATACGATTTCGCCGAAGCGGATGATTTTATTGTCCGGCTGCTCCAACCATAGCGCTTAGCAAACCGGGCGCCAATCCGTATTTCCATCCCAAATCCTCTTTATATCCATAACCTTAGCAAGGTTTGGGCCGATTTTTTATTCCGCCTATTGTTTTCCTTGCTTTGGCGCCTCGAATCATTGAAAATTCCTTTCTTGCAATAATGCGCGGTAGCTGGATTCGGTTTTCAAAAGGTCGCTGATTCAACTGTTATCAGGGATTTTGTGGCATGGCTCGATCATTCGACATGGGGTTGGCGCTTTCACAGCAGATGAGGCAGACCCAGCGTCTGATCATCACCCCGCAAATGCGCCAGTCCATCGAACTGCTGCAAATGAACTCCTTGGAACTCGAAACACTTGCCCAACAGGAAGCGCTGGAAAACTACTTTCTTGAACTCGAAGAGTCCGATGCCGGCTCCGGCGCCGATGAAGCGGAAGCGGCGGACGCGCCGGAGGCCGAAACCATTGACTCGGATGAAGCGGCGCCTGCCGGAACAGAACCCACCACTACGGAAGAAACACCGCAAACGAGCGAGGCGCCCGATTCCGCCGTCGAAAACCAAGCCAGCGACGCCTTCACTTCCACGCAGGTGGCGGCCGAAGAACGCGTTTCTTTTGGGGAGGAAGCAGGCGCCGAAACCTTCAAAGAGGTGGACGCCGACTGGGATGAATACTTCGACGGCAACGAGCCGACCTATACCTCGCGACCCAGCGTCCGGGAAGCGCCGGACGAGGATGAGACGGACTTCACCGAGTACACGGCGGCGAAAACCGGTTTGCGCGAACGCCTCCAATGGCAGTTGGACACCGCCGTCCTGGAACCGCATCTGCGATTGATCGGCAATTATATCGTCAACAACATTAACGACGACGGTTATCTGACCATCCCCACAATCGAGAAGGGATCGAACCACGGCATTCTGAAGCAGGATCCCGCCGCCGTCACTCGCTCCATCATGGAAGACCTGGGCGTCTCCGAAGAGGACGTGGAATATGCGTTGCGTGTCATCCAATCCTTCGACCCCACCGGCGTGGGCGCGCGCAACCTGGTCGAATGCCTGACCATCCAGCTGCGCGACGCCGGCGTGACCGACCGGCTGCCTTATCAGATGCTCGAAGAACAGTTCCCGCGCTTCATCGTGCGCAAGTTCAAGGAGATCGCGCGCGATCTGGGCGTCAGCGAAACCGATGTGATCAAGGCCTTCGAGCGAATCTCCAAACTCGAGCCGCGTCCCGGCCGCGCCTATTCGGCCGAATCGCCTTACTACATCCGCCCGGACGTCATCGTCAAGGACGTGGACGGGAGATATATCTACTATCTGAACGAGGGTGAAACCGGGCGCCTGCGCATCAATGACTACTACCGCAACCTGCTCCGCAACAGCGCCGCTGTGATGACGGACAAGGAGCGCGAATACGCCGTTGATAAATACAAGTCCGCGCTCTGGCTGATCAAGAACATCGAAAAGCGCAAGAGCACGATCCTGATGGTCACCGAGGCCATCATGGATTATCAGCGCGACTTCCTCGACAAAGGCGTCGAATCCCTCCGGCCCCTGACGCTCAAGGTCATCGCCGACCAGGTCGGCATGCACGAATCCACGATCGCGCGCGTGACGAACAGCAAATACGTCGAGACGCCGCGCGGCATTTTCAGCCTGAAGTATTTCTTCTCGTCGAGCCTTGAAACCAGCGAAGGCGAGGCGGCCTCTTCGCGCAGCATCCGTGAGAAAATCCGCCTCATGATCGAAGCCGAGGATTTGCGCAAACCGCTCTCGGACCAGAAAATCGCCGCCATGCTTTCGCAAAGCGGCGTGACCATCGCCCGCCGCACCGTTGCCAAATACCGCGAACAAATGAAAATCCTCCCGGCCAAGATGCGCAAGCTGATGAAGAAGAGCGGGAAATAGGAATAAGCAAGGAGGACACAAACGTATGGATACTATGGATCCCGAATTGAAGGCGCGCTGCGAACACAGGCGCAAAACAATGGTCGGCCATCGCGCGGCCAACTTTGAAGAAGCCGAAAAATGGGACTTGGAGTTTTGGCAGAGCCAAACTCCGCAACAACGACTTGAAGCTTTGATGGCGATTTTCCAGGATATGATTCAAATTGAAAAAGGAAAACTGCAGGGAAGCCGAGAATCCGAATAAGGATGCGCTGTCATGGAATTCATCTAAGACCATGAAGACCTGTTGGGTTTTTTCCGCCAATTTGAAGTGCGTTACCTTATTATCGGCGGAGCGGCATTTCTTTTTCGGTTCCCTTGAGGAATTAGTGGGTGAAAAGCGGTGCTCATCCTGAGTGCACAGTCGTAACTTGGAATCAGCATGAACGTGATCATCGTTTGAGTTTTCGAAGGCATGGGAGGAAAT
>JAPLSP010000514.1 GCA_026398575.1 Candidatus Sumerlaeota bacterium
CCGCAAATACGCGCCCGATATGCGAAGCGCGCTTACCTGCAAATATCGTATCATTCCTTCGGCGTCATGTTATGTTCTTCGGCGCAAACGATGAAAGGCAATTCGCACTCAATCATGCGCAGATAAAAAATTGCATTGGCCAGGCTGTGATCTGCATAATCCACGCCATGAGCATAATAAAAACGCGGATAGCTTCCGAGGCATTAGAAGACTGATCTTTATCCAGGATAAGTTCCATGTCTTGCAGCCGCAGACGATTCGTGAAATCGGCCTTGGGGATCGCGGGCGCCGGATGCTTGACGCCTTGGGCTTTGTCCATCTCCGGCGCGGAGAAAAACGAGCCCGCCAACGGCGCCCATGCGGAAATAGAAACAATGCCGGTTTATCTTAAAGGATATGAAGAGGCCTATCGCAAGGACCCTCGCGCCGCGGCGATCCAGTGGTTTATGGACGCCAAGTTCGGGCTCTTTGCGCATTATGGCCTGATGAGCCTCTCGCCAGGAGGCAAAGCCAGGCCATTGCCTTCCGGCGTCACCCTGGCCGATCTGGCCAGGCGGTTCACGGCGGAAAAATTCGACGCCGGCGCGCTGGCCGATCTTGCCGTGGCGGCGCGGATGCGCTACATCAATTTCACGCCCTATCACGGCGGCGGACCTTACATGTTCCGCTCGCAGGTGGCGCATCCCACCTCGCTCGAACTGCCCGCCAAACGCGATCTGGCCGGCGAACTCGCCGAGGCATGCCGGAAGCGCGGCTTGGGACTTTTCCTCTATGTTCATGCTGGCATCACGCGATCGAACGCGGAGACGCTCGCGCGCAATCACGCGATCCTGCGCGAATGGCTGACGCAATATGGCCCGATCGCCGGACTGTGGTTCGACACCGTCGCCGACTACTATGATCATCCGGAATATCATCCCAAGCTATTGGAGACCTATGCGCTGATCCGATCTCTACAGCCGCAATGTCTGATCTCATATTGCCACGGCGCCACGGGCGAAGAGGATTTCCTCGCCACCGAGCATTCGCTGCGCCCGCCTTCCCAAAACAGCCATCTGACCGCCGAGGCCAGGCGCAAACTGGAGACCAAGCCCGCCGAAATCTGCACAACGCTCCAGCTCGACCAAAAGGACGGCAAAGGAACCAAGATGTGGTTCGACGTGGAAGGCGCGTATCATCGCAACCCCGAGGAGGTTTGGAAATTGCTGGCCGGCGCGCGGCGCGACAAGGCCAACCTCCTCGTCAATACCGGCCTGCGCGGCGACGGCTCGGTCCATCCCGACGACGAAAAGACGCTCCGCGAAATCGGCCGCCGCCTCAGCCGCCAAGGCTTCCCTTAACACAAGACGCCAAAGCATCAGGGTATCCATCAAGCATTCTTCCATTTGAGAGCAAAATTCTCACTCCCTTTGCGGAAGAGGCCAAGATTTTCTCAAACTCTGTCTGCAAAAATATGCCGTTTCGCGGCGCAACATCCGTGTTATCCGGGAAATCCGTGGTTAATTTTCAACCGCGGATTTCCCGGATAAAACGGATGGCAATGAGCGACAACATGTTGTCGTTCGGCGTGGGATAATGGCATAATGGCCTAGGATTTTTTCAAACTCTGTTAGAAAAAATGTCCGATTGCGGCGCCAGAGAATTAGGTGGCTTGTTCATGGCGCCCGTGCCTGTTGCTGAAAATCCGTCATGATTCGCCCGATCCGCCCAATCCGTGTTCTATAACAAAAAATCAGATTGGGATAGAACACGGATGGGGCGGATCGGGCGGATTGACACAGATTTTTTCGTAGTTTGTGCAAACGACAACATGTTGTCGTTCATTTTTGATAATGCCATAAATCGCCAGTGGATATCGCCCGGCGATCCCATCGGCATATCCGCTTGATATCCATGATTCTGACGCTTACGATTGGGTTGTGGGCGTTGGCGCGAAATGCTCTTTTGCGCGCAATGGATTATCGGTCGCTCATCGCCTCTCATAACGCAGGAATTCCCAAAGAGGAAAAATGCAATGACTTCGCTTCCGAAAACTCAATACGCCGTGCAGCTGACCGGCCCCAGCACGCTGGAGATCAATACCAGCAAACCTGTGATTCCGCCCACGGGATACCAGATTCTTGGCAAAGTGGAGGCGACCGGCCTATGCTTTTCGGATTTGAAACTCCTCAAGCAGTTCGCCGAGCATCCGCGCAAAGGCCACGTGGCCGAAGGAATCGCCCTTGAGGAACTGAAACGAATCCCGAGCTACGTGCCCGGCGACATGCCCACGGTTCCAGGGCATGAAACCGTCATCCGCATCGTGGCCGTCGGCGACAAGGTGAAGAAGCACAAGGCGGGCGAACGCCGCCTGGTGCAGACCGATTACCGTGGCTTGAAGATACCCGGAGGCTCGAATGCCTCGTTCGGCTACAACTTCGAGGGCGGCCTGCAGGAATACGTTCTCATTGACGAGCGCATCTCGCGCGACATGCAGACGGATGAGAGTTTTTTGCTGCCGGTCCGCGAGGAAAAAAGCCGCTCCGCCATCTGCCTTGCCGAGCCCTGGGCGTGCGTCGAAAACTCTTATGCGACGGTCGAGCGCCAAACCCTGAAGGCGGGCGGGCAGCTGTTGATCGTGGCCGATGAAGAGCATTCCGTGGGCGGCATTGAGGAAGCCTTTGCCGAGAAGGGGGCGCCGGCCAGCGTCACGTATCTCTGCGCGACAAACACACAGGCGGCCATCATCCGGGCGATGGACATACCGAGCGAACGCGCCAAATTCGCCTCCGCGTTGCCCGACAAGCATTTCGACGACATCATTTATTTCGGCGCAAACAAAGCGACCATCGAAATCCTGAGCGGCAAGATCGCAAACCAAGGCATCGTCAATATCGTCACCGCCGGGCAAAAGATCGGCGTGCCCGCGGCCATCGGCGTCGGGCGTATTCACTACGGCCTGACGCGATGGATTGGAACCAACTCGGCCAGCGCCGCCGACGCCTATTCCGTGATTCCTCACACGGGCGAAATCCGAGAAAACGACCGCTGCCTCGTGATGGGCGCGGCCGGCCCGATGGGCCAGATGCACGTCGTGCGCAACATCTGTTCGGGCAAGAGCGGAGTGAAAGTCGTGGCCACCGATCTGGACGACGTCCGCCTCGCCTCGCTCGCCCGCGTCGCCGTTCCGATGGCGAAGGCCAATGGCATTGACTTGCGCGTTATCAACACAAAGACGACGCTGCTGAGCGAAAAATTCACATACGTGGCGGTCATGGTTCCCGTCCCGGCCCTCGTTGGCCAGGCGATCGCCGACGCCGACGAAGGCTGCCTGATCAACGTCTTCGCCGGGATTCCCGCGCCAACGATCCACCCGATTGACCTTGACGCCCTGATCGCCAAACGCTGTTTCCTTTTCGGCACGAGCGGCTCGGTGCTCAACGACATGAAGATCATGCTGAAAAAAGTGGAAGACGGCACGCTCGATACCAACGTCTCGGTGGACGCCGTTTCGGGCATGGCCGGCGCGATTGACGGCATCGCGGCGGTCGAGAACCGCACGTTGGCCGGCAAGATCATCGTCTATCCCGAGTTGCATGATCTCCCGCTGACGCCGCTGGCCAAACTCGGCGAGAAGTTCCCGACCGTCGCCGCCAAACTCGACGAAGGCCGATGGACCAAAGCGGCGGAAGAGGAACTGCTGCGCATGGCCTAACCTGATCATGATATAAAGATTGGGCTTGCACTCTTGGATTCCTTCGGGACAGATTGAGTCAGAGGGTAATTGGCAGGTGAATTCAAATTGTGAGGTGAAAAAAATGAACTCGACTGAGAAAAATAGATCCGGGAAAACAGGCAATAGATCAAGTGACCTCATTCCCATGACGCATAAGGCTAAAGTCACGATGGACCTTTTGCCGCCCGGAGATCAGAAGACGGTTGCGCGAACTATTAATGCATTGGCGAAAACGCCAGGCCTGTCTTCGCCCCGCATCTTAAAACTGCGATCTGTCAAAGACTATTATATGACACATGCCGGACGGAAGTTCCGCGTCATATTTAGCCGGGACAAAAAAAACATTAAGATTGTGGATATTGTGAACCACGATCTTTTGAATTGGATGTTTACCGCGCAATAAGGAGCATTGCGATGAAAGGACTTGAAGCATTCCAGTTTAAGCTAGAAAAAGTCCCGGCCGAATACAAAGACTATGAAGCGTTTCTTGGCAATAAACATCGCTCAATCAGTGAGACGAAAGAGATCATTCCCTTTTTCAAGAGTCACAAGCACTTGTCAGCCTTTATCGCGTCAAATGCAATGGCGCTTGGGAGATATGACCAAATCAAATATGAGTTTTCCCTAGCCGGAAATTTCCGCGCGGATCTGGTTGTTTGCGATTCGGTATCGCATCGGTATTGTTTTATTGAGTTTGAAGATGCAAGGCGCAATAGCATCTTTAGGAAAACCGGCAAAGGCGTTTCTGAGTGGTCTCCAAGATTTGAGCATGGTTTCAGCCAGATCGTTGACTGGTTTTGTGAGATAGACGATCAAAAGAACACCCGGGCTTTCCGATCCATCTTTGGTTCTGAAGCGATTCAAGCCTATGGGATTCTGGTTATTGGAAGAGATGCTTTCTTAACCGATCACGAAAGATACCGCCTTGCATGGCGATGTGATAAAGTGCTGATTGACTCTCACAAAATCATCTGCCTTACCTTTGACCAATTAGCCAAAGATATCAAAGAGGGACTTTCATTATACCCGCAAATCTATTCAGCGGAATCTCAGCCAGCCTCATAATTCTATTCTTGAATGCTCGGACCTGCACACGCCTTCCGCATCAAGCGGCCCGCAGCAAGCAATTCTGCGAATGCGCTGAAAGCTGATTCGCTGCATTCGACCATTGCGAAAAATGGATCTGAGGATACAACCTTGCAGTCAGGAAAAGAATATCATCGCGGCGCGCTGACGGTTTATCTGCGCCTGCTGGGCATCACACCACGGCTGTTTGCGGAGTAGCGCTATTCGGCCATGATCTCAATGCCGTTGATTTCCGGGGCTTGGGCTTGCTCGGTGAATTTAATGAGCAACTCGCCTTTGTCCACGGACACGCCTTTGAAGGTTTTGATGAGAGGCTTGTTCAACCCGCCTGTTTCCTTGAAAATGTCCAAGGCCGGCAGAACGGTCTTGCCATTGATCGCCACGGCGAGGACTCGTTCGCCTGCGGCAGTGATGCCGTCATAGGTTTCACAGAAGTGGAGACGCACAATATAGGCGCCGTTGGGAAGCGCGAACTTGTAGCCATCCATGCCCCAGCGTTCGGTGACATAGATTTCAGGGCAGGGAGAATCTTTGACGTCGAAGTGCGTGCGTGTGACCGTCTCGCCGCCCATGGCCCCCCATTGGGCGCCTGCCTTCCACATCTGATCGGCGAGCCACTTATTGCCGGCCTTGTCCGTATAGTCTTTGTCGTTGGCGCAATCAACGCGGATAACCATCTTGCTTGCTCCGTTTCCAAACATGGCGCATCCGCTCAGCGCCATCGCCGCCGTCGCTGCCAGCAACAAACCCATGAGATTTCTTCTACGCATTTTATCACTTTCCTCCCTTTGAAAAAATTATAAAACTAGCCCGAGATCGGACTAGAAATTACCAGGGTTTTTCGAATTGACCGAGTCCTGGGCTTAACATGCGCGGGCTTGTCGGACGCGTCAGACGGGTCGGACCGGTCGGACGGGTTGGACTAGCCTGAGACCGAGGCCGCCGTCTCTGCTTTATCTCTTCACCTCCAACGAACCTCCATTGGTGCGGTTATGGGAATGTTGATATTCCTCCTCGAAAGCGTGGTGAATTTTATCTTCGGTCAAGAAACGCAGGATTTCCGGATCAATTTCTCCGGCGTCTGCCGAAGATTGCAAGATTTTCAAAAGCTGCTCCTCCGACATTGGCTTCTTGTATGGGCGGTCACGCGCGGACAGCGCTTCATATAAATCCGCAATCATGAGGATACGGGACTCCAGCGGAATTTGATCGCCTTTCAGGCCTTTGGGA
>JAPLSP010000296.1 GCA_026398575.1 Candidatus Sumerlaeota bacterium
GGTTTTGCCCGAAATAAGCAAGCCAGCTAAAACCTTATTGGTGCAGCCTACTGCCAAGGGGCAAGAAGCCTTAGTCGGCGCTGACCAGGAATTTTCGACCAGCGAGCCATTACAAGCTAAAGCTGCCTTGGACCCGGCAAATCAGGAAGGCAAAACAGAATCTCTTCCCAAAGGAATTATACTCTGCCCGCAATGCCAAGCTCACTTAGATATTTCAGGCGTGCGTTCCGGGGAAATGGTTGAATGCAAATGCGGGAATCGCATTGCCGTTCCAGCAAAGAAAAGAAATCTCGAGATGTTTATTGGCGCGATTTTGGTTATCGCCTGTGCTGCGGCAGACGCATATCCTTTTGATGAAACTCTAAAATCTACGCTAGCATCCATCAAGTTTGTTTTGCCAGTCTTCAGCGGCGCAACTGCCATCTTTGGTTCTTGGCGTATTTGCTGTATGTTGGCAGTGGCATCTGTTCTCATGCAACTCGGTATGGAAATTCCGAAGTTTTCCACATCGAGCAATCCATTGTTTTCCGCTTGGAATATTATCATAATCCTTTTCTATGGGTGGCTTGCGCATTCAGCATGGAAAAAGTTTCGACAGATTAATCGAAAATCGAAATAGGTTTAGGCAAATTTCTAATGAATTTTAATTCAGCTTTCATTTTTCTTTCATAATTTAACGAGTTGACATGTTATAGCGGCCTCGCTTGATCACCAATAGCAGCGCTTGGTCAAGGTGATTGATGAAGTACTGCAATTTATGGCCCTGGCATTAGTGAACTACCTGTTCTTGATGTTAAGCCATAATCGCTAGATAAAGGCGCAATCGGAATAGCAGGTAGGAAGAAACAGCATATCAATGTGTCCCTGGCTTGCTTTAGCATCATGGCTAGTAATGTTTTTTCAAGATTTTATGCAGCGCGGCGCCCGTCCTTATGCTTGATGAACTGGCCATCATTGACATCTTCGAGAAGCTCAATTCGGCCCTGGTCGAAGCGGCGCCGGCGCTCGAGCATGAATTGACAGCCGCGCGCGAACTCGATTATCGCGGCAAGTCTCGTGAGTTCTTCCAGGAAAAGATGATCGCAACGCTGCTCGACGTGGACTTGACGGCGGCCGCGGGGCGGCGGCAGGTCCGCAGGCTTTTGACCTCGCTCAACTCGAGCGAACCCCTGGCGGTTTCGCTGGACGCGCTTCTGGATATGGCCGAGGCGCGGGCGCGTTCGCTGCGCGTCTCGGATATCACACAAAAAAACATCCACGATCTTCGAGACGCCCTGGCAAGGCTCGATGATCTGGCCGGCGCCGACGGTCTGGCCGCGCGTATCGAGGCTCTGGGAGCGCCCGCCAACGCCGTGGATATGCTCACGGGCGCTATCCCGTATCTGCGCGGGCTGACGGCCTATCAGTTCCTCCAACAGGCCGGCGTTCCCGTTGCCGTTCCCGATATGCCGCGGCAGCGTTTCTTTTACCGGCTGGGATTGTGGCCGGAGACGGGGCAGACGCGCGCGCGCCAGAATTCATTTCAAGAGCTGTGCGCTTCGATCGCGCGCCTGACGGGCCAGACCGTGGCCGTCATTGATTTTATCGGCGGGCTTTACAGCGGCGCCATCACGCGCAAAAAACACTTCGCGCCCGTTTGCTTGCAAAAGCCTTTGTGCGAAGAGTGTCCGGTCCGCCGCCAATGCTCGTTCTTTCGTTATCGCGGCGCGACCCCGGAACCGGAAAAATCCAGCCTGCGCCAGATGAAGGCCGATAATCGCCCGCGCGAAAAATTCGACCGCCTCGGCGCCGCGCAGGCCAGCGACGCCGAGTTGATGGCGATCCTCCTGCGCACGGGCGCCGCAGGAAAATCCGCTCTGGACGTGGCCTCCAACCTGCTGCGCGTTTTTGAAACGCTCGAAGGGGTTGACGCCGCCGCGTTGAATGAATTGACCGCCATCAAAGGCATCGGACGGAGCAAGGCCATCGAGATCAAAGCCGCGCTCGAACTCGGCAAGCGCATGTTCACGCGGCCCCTGTCGCGCGGCGTCACCATCGCGTGCAGCAGCGACGTCTTCAACGCCTACCACATGCGCTTCCGGACGGCGGCACAGGAGGAATTCCTGTTGCTCTGCCTGAATACGAAAAATCAGGTGATCAAGGAAGTCTGCGTTTCGGTCGGGTCGCTCAATCAGAGCGCCGTTCATCCGCGCGAGGTCTTCAAGGAAGCCATTCGCGAATCGGCGCACGCCGTGCTGTTCATCCACAATCATCCGAGCGGCGATCCGCGCCCGAGCGACGCCGACGTCAACCTGACAAAAAGCCTGAGGAAAGCCGGCGAGATGCTCAATATCCATCTCCTGGACCATATCATCGTCGGCGATCATAATTATTTCAGTTTCCTCGACAGCAAGATTCTTTGAGGCCTTCTCTCCTTTGCCGCCGCCTCCATGACCTATACCCGCCAAACCCGCGAATATTTGGACTGCGTCTTCTCCTATCCGGCGCAGGAGGGCGAAGGCTACCAAGCCCATGAGCCGCTCTATGGCTTTGGCGGGCGGCGCTCGCATCCGGGGCACGCCGTGCGCATGGCGCGGACGGCGCGAATCCTGAGATTGCTTGCGCGCGAGGAATTCAAGGATTTCCTGGACGTCGGCGCCGGCGAAGCCTATACGGCCGACCTTGTGCGGCAATGGTTCGAGGTTCCCGTGGCGGCCTGCGACCTGTCACTCGAAGGATGCCGGCGCGGGCGCGAGCTGCTGGGCGTGCCCACCTTTTCGTGCGACGCCGCGCGCCTGCCGCTGCCGGACGCCGCGTTCGATTGCGTCCTATGCAGCGAAACACTCGAGCATCTGGAATTCCCTTTCGTCGCGCTGGAGGAGTTGCTGAGGGTCACGCGCAAAGTCCTGATGCTGACCACACTCGAATGCGCGTCTGGCGAAGGACGACGGCGCCTGCTGCTGAAACTGCGCGATTTCGCCAAGCCGCATCTGGAGATCAACATCTGGACGCCGCAGGATTTCCGGGGCTTGCTGGGGGCGGACATCGAGACGCATCGCCAGTATCGCCCTCATGGCGCCCCTCCGGATACGGAAACGGACATGACCACCGTCAAGCGATGGCTGCGGAGCGCCACGGATGCGCGCGCGCTGGAGCGGCACGGCGTAGGGATCATCGTCCTCTGGCGCCGGACGGCTCCCGCGTCCACGGCTCCCGCGTCCATTGCCCCCGCTTCAGCCGGAAATGCCGCCTCGACCGGAACCGCCTTTCCAACGCCGGCGACAGCCGCCGATCGAGACCGCCGGATTGCTGAACTGAACTCCGACGCGCTCTGGGATTGCCTGCTGGCGCCGCGTCCGCTGGGGCGGCGAGTGACCTCGGAAGAAGAGCAATGGCTCGAAGCTCGATTGCGCTGCCCGATCTGCAGAAACAACCTCACTAAAGATTGCGAAAAGGGCTTCGCTTGCGAAATCTGTCACTGCATCTGGCCGGTTTCCCATGAGGTTGCGAACCTCATGGGAGCGCGGGCGTCCTCGCCCGCAACGCAAGGCCCCAAGAATAGCGTCGGCGAGAATGCGCGAAAAAGCGAGAGCGAAGGTGTGGGCGAATTCGCGCGTGGAGGCGCGAGCCAAATCGCTGGCGATATCGCGCGCGATGCGGGCGGGGACGCCCGCGCTCCCAGGCTGAAAACCGTGGCGAAATTGCAGCGGCTTTTTTCGCCGGAGAACGTCTGGACGGGCAAGAAGGCGCTCGCGGGGCGGGCCGTGCGCGCGCTGGCCGATTTGGCGTCCGACATCAAAACGCAACGTGGCCTTAAGCCTTCGCTCGCGGCTTTTGTTGGCACACTGCGCGAAATCGCGCGGGAACTGCATCCACGCGCCGAAGGAATGCTGGTGCGCGCGCGCGGCGATCAATTCATCTATCGCATTGAATCAGGTCAGCGCCGCAGAATCGTCAGCGACAAAGTCTTTTACGCGCGAGGCTATAATCTGGATCAGGTAAAAATCGTGGACCCTATTTGGCTTGAGCACTTTCC
>JAPLSP010000731.1 GCA_026398575.1 Candidatus Sumerlaeota bacterium
CGCCTTCATATCTTGCAATATCCTGAAGGAACCGAAACACCTCCAGGAAATTGGATTTCCCAGACGCATTGGGTCCGACAAGAAAAACGCGATTGCCGAGAGCAACATCAACCTCTCTGAAGTTGCGCCAGTTTTTTAATCGCACATGCGAGACAATCATGATTCTATCTCCATCACAGTCGTGTCCCCAGAATATAATCCCATTATGGCGTCTCCAAGCCCATTTTTAACCGCATTCTCAAAAAAAATGTTTTGCAGCATAATCATGGATTTAGTTTGCCTATTTGCTTTCTCGCCGCAATCATTCGAGCAAGCGCATAATCGCGATTATTTATATCCGGGTATTATTGCTGCATAATCGCTCCCGCGCCACTGCAAAAGGACTGAAGACTACTCCAATAAGAGCACGCCATAATAGTTCTGCCGGCAGGTTTCATCCACGACGACTTCGATGGGGAAACCGTTGTTTCGCGCGGTCTGGAAGACGTCAATGCCGCAGGCTTCCATGGCGGGACGCGCTTTGTCGGGATGGTGGCATTCGCCGTCTTTGATGTTGCACTTCTTGCACAGGTCGCAGGGGCCGCAGGCCAGCGCAAAGGCTTTGTAGTAGCCGTCGAGGAAGGCCTCGCGTTCCAATGCGATCATGATCGCCCGGATGGAGGCATGACCATCGCCATGAACGAGCAGGGCTTTCTTGTATTCGCACAGGACTTGCGCCGTTTTTTCGGGCGGAGGCGAATACGGCGGGCAGGTCAGGCATTGGCCATAGCCGCCGCAGCCGTATTGGCATTTGAGCCGCACCCACTGCGCGGTGACGATGCTGGTCGTGGAGATCAGTTTGGCGTCTTTCGCGCCCGTGGCCACGGCGCGCCGCGCGTATTGGGTTATGGAAGGTTTCTTGGGCATGGCGCTTGGGGGCTCCCTGTTTTCTGGACTGACACAGACTGGCACGGACTGACACGAGCCAATGCTACAATGATAGAATTGAATGTCGGAGATTATTTTTCCACTTTATCTCTGCGGTTTTGCAGGTAGGCATTGCGGATGCCGGTGTAGGGATCAACGGACATATTGACCAATGACTCATAGGGATTGAAGTCGAGCGAGGTATTATTGATCGTTGTCAGCGCCACGCCTCCCGTAACGTAGGAGACGGGGTTCAGTAGCGAATCCATGATATATCCGAATGTCCCGCGGATCGAGCAGGGGCCGACAAAAGGCCACGTGATGTAGCATCCCATTCCGATTCCATACTTGCCCAGCGTCTGGTCGAAGTCCCGGTCATCCGGATCCAGATCAAACCAGTCTTTGGCTGGGTCCCATGTCCCCAGGCAGCCCAGCGTCAGGTTGATCAAAAACCGCGAAGTTTCTATGCCCGATCCTGCAAAGCGCGCCTGGAACAGGCAGTTGACGAACCGGCGCGGCCATCCCAGATTTTCGATGACGTTATGGATGCCCATCCGCACGCCATGGGGATAAATCAGATACTTCCAGCCAATGGAAACCGGCTTGAGAAGCCAAAAATAAAGCTTGTCGTTAAACCAGTACATTCCCACATTCCAGCCGTAGAGGGGATCGCCGATGGTCTCCTCTTTTGCCTCATACTCCGTCGCCAAATCCTGGGATGAAGAAGTGTAGATTTCTATCAGATACGGCTTGTAAGGCGGCGGCGGCTGATCCACCGGAGGAACATTGAGCTTGGGCGCCGAGGCGACCTGCTCTGGGGGCTTGTTTTCAGCAGTTTTTGCAGTTGGAGCAGGGCTGGTTTGCGGCTTGGTCGGCGGCGTATAAACAAGGCTTGGCGTCGAACTCTCAACGGAGGATTTATCTCCCACGGGCTTCTGGGAGGCTTTGGTAATTTCGTCTTGTGGAACCTCGGCGCAGGCGGCAACAAGGCAAAAAAGCAGCAGGCTATAGATTTTCTTCATTCTTTTTTACTTTCTCCGCCAGCCGCTGGATCAGCTTATCCGGCGTGCTGTTCAGCAGGATTTCGCGGAATTGCGACCGATAGTTCAACACCAGACTGACGCCCTCGACCCGGACATCGAAGAGCAGCCATTTTTTGCCATGCCTGGCCATGCTGTATTCAATGGGCGTATCTCCACTGCTCGAAATCAGCTTGGTGCTGACCACAGCCTTGTCTTCAGCGCTTTTGACGGCCCCCAGGATCACGATTTTCTCATCGGTGTATTTATTGAAATGGGAAATATAGGTGGCGAACAACAGGCGTGAGAATTGATCCATGAATTTCTCAAATTGCTCATCGGAGAATTTGCTCCTATAGTTGGCCAGCGAAAGCGTAGAAAGAGTTTTCACATCGGAATTCTCGATAAGGATTTTTCGTATTTCTTCCTGAAAGCCCTTCCGTTTGGCGGTGTCTTTATACTCGGGACTCCCCAGAATACCCAGGATTTTCTTCACCGCTTCATCCACGGTTTCGATCGGCCCCGGATTTTCAGAGCCTTTGGCGGCCGCGCTGGTGGCGCCGGCGTCTTTGGCCGTCGCCGTTTTGGCGTCTGCATCTGATTTGGCGGCGCCCTCTGGCGCGGCATAAACCGAAGCCGAAACGAGCCAATAAGCCGTGAACAACAAGAAGATAATTCGCATATTAATTTTCCTTTTTGAAAATTTTCCTGCCGGCTATGCCGCTACCTTCTTTCATAAATTATACGCCACCAAAGGCGTATTTGCTAATCAATGCTTCCAGATCCACCGATGACTGGGTCTGAGTGATCTGCCCGCCGTCCTTCAGAAAAACTTTGGAGCCACCGGGTTCGATCTTGATGTATTTATCGCCGATCAGACCGCTGGTCTTGACCGCGGCGATGGCCTCTTTATCCACGGGGATATCCTTGCGAATCTTCATCCGCACCAGGGCAACCATTTCATTGGTGTCCAGTTTGATGCGCTCGACCACGCCGATCTGCACGCCGGCCACGTCCACAATCGCGCCGGTCTTGAGTCCTGAGACCGAATTGAAACGCGCATTGATACGGTAGTAGTCGCCGCCGATCACTTCGAGCTTGCCGAGCTTGACCGTCAGATAAACCACGCAGGCCAGCCCGATCATAACGAAGACGCCCACGGAGATTTCCACGGATGAGGATTTCATAAGCCCTCCTTCTACATCAGAGAATTGCAGAATTCAGTATGCTTTCTTTTTTCCGATTCCTCTTTGCCGCCACAGATAAACTGCCGAACCACCTTCTCCGGACACGCCTCCAGTTCCTCGCGCGTGCCCTCGAAGACAATTTTGCCGTGCTCCAACATGGCTACTTTTTGCGAAATCTCAAACACGTCCGGAATATCATGGCTGACGATTACCGCCGTAAACACCAGCTCCTTTTGATAGCGCTGGATCATGCGATGGACAGTGTTTTTGCGGATGGGGTCCAAGCCCGTCGTCGGTTCGTCAAACAGCACCACCTCGGGGTCCGTCACCAGCGCCCGCGCCAGCGCGACGCGTT
>JAPLSP010000770.1 GCA_026398575.1 Candidatus Sumerlaeota bacterium
GCCCAGGGCAACGCCCTGGGAACAGCCCAATGATTTATACAAAGCCCTGAAGGGGCGAAAGAAGGCATTTTCACATTATGGCAGTTGCTCTTGCGCCCCTTCAGGGCTTGGTAGAAATGGGGATCGGCCGTTCCCAGGGCGTTGCCCTGGGCTGTCTTCTTATGGCCCTTTCAGGGCACGATGCAGTGGCCTTGGTGAGAAATGCGGACGAGAGGCCGCTCATCGGGCAACCGTCCGCTGTCGGCGTTGGGGCTCGATAGGCCGCTCGTAGAGCAATCGTCCTTCTCGAAGCGCTCTGGCAACAACATGATTCGTTGTTTGACGCCACTTCGCTATCTCTTCGCTGGAATAAACCAAAATATCCGCCGGCATATTGTAGGAGTTCATCATACTGCTGCTGATGCGATTAATCTCTTCCAGGCGGCTATTTTGAAGCCCAAAAGATTTGCTCTCTTCAATGAGAAGATCAATATCGGAATCCGCTCGTTGCTCGCCGCGAGCGTAAGATCCGAAAAGATATATTCGCTCGGGCTGTGTTTCGCGGACGATGGATTGAATCGCAGCATTGATTAATTGATCCGAGATCATGGGCTGCCCCGAATTCTCCTCATGTTCTGTGAAAAACCATAGCAATCTATTTGAGCTCGCGCAAGGGAGACATTCGATAAATGGAATTTCTATTTCACAGGTCCGAGCCTTTTGTCTCCGGCGCCTGGTAGCGGCGAAAATAGCGGGTCAGCGTTGTGTGGGTGAAGATCGCGTTCAGGAAAGGGACGCGCAGGAGGAGGCTGAACAGGAAATACGCCAGCGCCATCGAGGCGAGGAAATAGGGGTAGAGGATCAGCGATTCGACCCAGTAGCTGTGAAAATTTTCAACCCAATGGGCCAGAGGCGGCAGCCAGTGGAAGAAAAACAGGAAACCAGCGGTTGAAGCGGCATAGCCCAACGCCACGGCCCAGGAATGCCCCGCCTCGACCGCGCGCAGCGGGCAGAATGCCATGCATCTCATGCAGCTCTCGCACGTATAGGTCCAGTAAGGACGCGGGGTCTGGACGCCTTGCATCTTGATGGCGCCGACGGGGCATTGCCGCGCGCATTGTCCGCAGCCGTTGCACTGGTTGTTGGCGAAAAACAATTTCGCCAGGAAAAAGCGCCCCTTCAACAAATAAAGAATGGAAATCGGAAGCAACGCCAATCCGAGCAGCAATCCAATGGCCTCATATACGCCGATGAGGCGCCGCCTTCCCCCAAGAATATCGCTCATGAACCTCTCGGCTTTAGGACGCGTGCGCGCGAAGATGGCCTCCGCGGTTTCGCGCCGCAGGCCCGGATGCACGGCGATCCAGTTGACGGGCATATCGAGCGCTACCACGCCGCGCACGCGATAACCTCTCAGCCACAGAATCAGCGCCATCAGATAGCAGGCCGTCCCCTCGACTCCGGGCAAAAACACCCGCCCGAATTTGGTTCCGCCGCGCGTCACCGCCACAAAGGCTGGCGTTTTGCCGCCGGCGGGCAGTTGCCATGCGAAACGGATCATCATCCAGGGCGCAATGAAGCCATGCGTCGGCATCAAGAGGCCCAGGAGCGTGGGAACGCCCTTATGAGTTCCGAGTTCCGGGTTCCGAGTTCCGAGTTTTGGGTTCCGAGTTCCGAGTTCCGGATTCTGAGTTCCGGATTCCGAGTTCTGAGATGAAGTTTGAGCGGCGGACATGGGTGGGACGGGGGGATAATGATTGGCGCTGATGATGCGACAAGAGACTCCCTGGCATTCGGCAGTCGCGGCCATCCATTGCGCCACGGCGCGCGTATTGCCCGTGCCGCTCATGAAATACAGACTCACCTCCGCCATAAGCATCTCCTGATTTCCTGTCCCGGCGGTATTGGCGCCGAATCAACACTCCGGGATGACCTTGAATTGCATCAGTTGCGACAAGTGATGGATCATCCGCGTGTGGTCGCCATAGAAAACGACGCGGTGCAGGAGAGTCCGCATGTCGCGGGAGTGGGTGATGTCCTTGGAAAAGTTTTCCAGCATGTTTTCCGCGCTTCCATCCACTTCAACCGTGATCTGCGTGCGGCAGCCGGCGTCATCGAATTCAGGGACCTTGCCCTCGATGATCTTGCCCGTGCTGATGAGGATCGCGTCGTCGTTGATAACCTTGGCGCAGGTGATCTTTTGCCCGACGCGCAGGTCCACTTCGGCCGAGGCGCCGCGATTGTCGTCGCGATGGGTGCGGATGTTGTATGGGTGCGGCTCGCCTTCCGGACCGTCCATGCGCCGCGGCGCCACGCAATGCGCATGGATCACCGCGTTCTTGGAGAGGTCAAAGAGCGGATCGGTGATAAACCCCGGCTTGTTCACCGCATACTGGAACATGAGCATGGTCAGGGCGCTGTCCAGATCGGCCTCGCACACGCCCGGCCGCCCCTCGTCCAACAACTGGGCAAACCCCAGACAGGGATAGCCGAGAATCTTGATGGGGATTCCGCCAAGGCAGTTGATCGCGATCGCATGGGCCTGGCGCTGGGCCAGCATCTGTCGCATCGCGACATACATCTTCGCCGACTTGATAATTTCCTCGCGGCTCGGCTCAACGATCTTCCGGGCCGTCTTCAGAAATAATTTTTCCGCCAGATCCTCGCCCAGCTTCGCGTCAACCTTTTGATGCGCCTCGACCGCCTCCTGGGTGGTGATCGGTATCACCTCGCAGCCAAACTTGTTCTTGATCGTCTCCTGACGCTTGCCGGGCTGAGCGCTGACGAGCAGGATTTTGCTCTGCCTCATCTGCGCGGCCGTTTTGAGCAGGGAAACGGCAAAGTCAATCTCCTTCAAGTCGCGGCTGGGAAGATGGACTATCGGTTTGCCATCGCGCCGCTGTTCCTGAATGAGAATCCATTCGTGGATGCTGAACGGAGCGTCGTAAATAGCGAGAGGAAGGTCTGCAGCCAGCGACCAGGTGGGCATGCTCGGCCCGATTTTGATGCAGAGAATTCCCTGAGCGCCGGATTGTTTGATCAGCTGAACTGACTCGTCGCCCTTTTTCAGCTCTTGGCGGCCTGTGAATTCGACATCGGGAAATCGGGCCGCGAGCTGCCCAATATACGCGTCGTATTTGGCCCGGGCGGCAGGCGCATCGAACTCCGGTTTGGGCCATGCCCCGGCGCCGCCCGAGTAGAACACATATAGCTTCACCTTGGGATACGGCGGCAGCGGGGGGACCGCGTCCGATTCGTCCGCCCATCCCCAAGGCGGCGCCAGGAAGCTCGCTGCGCCAAAGGCTGCAGTAGCCATAAGAAAATGGCGACGATTCCATCCGCCGCCGCAATCCGCACAGGCGCGATTTCTTACGCAATCAGTCTGGCAGCCGGTTCCGTTCACTTCTGTCATGCGACTCATGGCATTCTCCTTCCTGATTTCCTGGCGCCCATCGCGCTTTGCTGACAGGCGGCTGTGGCAAGCCCCAATATCTGCCCGCGCGGCGGCGATACTTTGGACGCGATGGGTTGCTTGTAGCATTTGATCGTTGCAGCGGTCAATGGAATGCTCACAACAACCTGTGACCTTGAAATCGGTGAACACCGCTTTATAAAAACATTCCGCTGCTGCCTGATTGCCATTCTGAATTTCTAAAAATCTACTATCGAGGGCTTCATGCGTCAGGGCGGCGCTGAGGTTGTCGAGATCAATTCCACGGTTTCCGTAGCGAGGGCCTTCAAAAATCAGGCGTGAGAATGCCCGCTGCGCGCGAGCGCTGCCCTGCATACGAAAACAAAAAAAGAGAGATAAAAGCTCTTTTGAGGGTACTTATTTTATTTGCGTCCGCAGGATATTGCCGAAACTGATGGTTCCATTGCTTGGGTCATAAAGCACATCGCTGCCGTATAGCGGCGCAGGGAATCCCGCACGATAACAATACATGCGATCCGGTCCAATGGAAACCATTCGCCATCCGCCATATTTCAGGAAGGCGTTAGGATTCCAGAAGTCTATCGCCTCGTTGGGGCAAACCCGTCCTGCCGCCGCGCTTTGGATGGATTCCTGCAATGTCACGATCTTCATGTAGGTGTAATAAGGGGCGATATTGCCTGAAGCGCTGATCTGCTTATTTATTCCTGTGGCGAAGGGATCAATCATCATGACATCCGAAATATACGCAATCGGAGTAGTCAATTCCACGGGAACGGCGTTGTACAAGCCATCGTTGGGAGGATAGGTATTGCGGTCCACCATATACGCCTCCAACGCCGTGGCGATGGAGCGCAGATCGGCCATGGCGCGTGAAACTTTGGCCCTGACCTGGGCTTCAAGGAAATTGGGAATCGCGATCAGGGCTAGAATCGCGATGATGGCAATGACAATCAGCAATTCAATGAGAGTGAACGCGGACCGGCTTTTCACGTTTGTTATCTCCTTCGAGTGAAAGGTGCAATAACAAGATATAATCCGCAATATCAACTTTGCCGTCATGATTGAGATCGGCAGCGATTCTTTCCGAGGGGCTTAGATTGGATTTCCCAAGCAAATAGTCTTGCACGCGGCTTAGGCTGGGGGTTGGGACGGGAGTAGTCGTGGGCGTGGGGCGCGGCGTGATTGTGAGTTGGGGCGTCGCGCTTGGCGTCGCGCTTGGCGTCGAGCTTGGCGTCACTGTTGGATTCGGAGTTGATGTGAGATTTGGCGTTGCTGTTGGGGACGGTGTGGGCGACGCAATTCGATGAAGCGAAAGATTGACAGGAGAAGACTGCAAAGCCGGATAAACGTCTGTTCTGGTGGTATAACCATCCCTCCATGCGATGAGAGTGAATGTGCTCGCTTCATTGACCAGGATCGTTACGCCATATTCGCCGGAATCGGTGGTGACGCAGGAATCAGAAGTCAATCCCTGAGCGAAAACATGCGCCTGCGAGATCGGAAGACTTGTGACATCGTCAACAACGAGTCCTGTGTAAGTCCTTGATACTGCTGTTGGCGTCGGAGATGGACTGGGTATGCGAGTCGGGCTGGGCATGCGAGTCGGGCTGGGCGTTGGCGAATGCGGCGGCGTCGGAGACGGAACATGCGTGGGCGTGGGCGTGGGCGTGGGCGAATGCGCCGGCGTCGCGCTTGGCGTCGAGCTTGGCGTCACTGTTGGATTCGGGGTTGAGCTGAGATTTGGCGTTGCTGTTGGGGACGGTGTGGGCGACGCAATTCGATGAAGCGAAAGATTGACAGGAGAAGACTGCAAAGCCGGATAAGCATCAGTTCTGGTGGTATAACCATCCCTCCATGCGATGAGAGTGAATGTGCTCGCTTCATTGACCAGGATCGTTACGCCATATTCGCCGGAATCGGTGGT
>JAPLSP010000247.1 GCA_026398575.1 Candidatus Sumerlaeota bacterium
GCGTTCCAGTTTTATCAGAACGCCATCGGCGCCGTTTTGGGGCCATTCGATTCATGGCTGACCCTGCGCGGATTGAAGACGCTGGCGGTCCGCATGCGTCAGCACGAGGCCAACGCCCTGCGAATCGCGGAATTCCTGAAAGGTCGCCCGCAGGTCGAGTCGGTGATTTATCCCGGCCTGCCGTCGCATCCGCAGCACGAACTGGCGCGCCGGCAGATGAAAGGCTTTGGCGGCATCGTCACCTTCCGCATTCGGGGCGGGCGTGAAGCGGCGAACGCTTTTGTAAAGGCGCTGCGCATTTTCATCTTCGCCGAAAGCCTGGGCGGCGTCGAATCGCTCGCTTGCCATCCAGCCACCATGAGCCACGCCTCGCTCACCGAAGAAGAGCGCCAAGCCATTGGCATCACGCAAGGAACCATCCGCCTGTCCGTCGGCATCGAAGACGGCGACGACCTTATTGATGATTTGGATCAAGCGCTTGGGAGGAAAGCGGAATGAACTCGACAACCGCATTCCGCTGCATCGCGAGGGAACACCCGAGCAAGTTGCCGAACTTATCCTTGAACTCATCACCAACGACTACATCACCGGCGAAACCATGGCCGTTGACGGCGGACTGACGATGCGCATCTGCTGAGTAGCTCGCCTGGATTTATCACAGAACGAGACCATTTTTACAATAGCTCGGCTGCTAGCAGTGATGTAATGTGCCCTGAAAGGGCCAAGAGAAAATAGCCCAGGGCAACGCCTTGGGACGAGCGCGCGCAATATATATAGCCCTGAAAGGGCGAAAGAAACAATTCATCACCCTTCCTCACAATCTCTTCCGCCCTTACAGGGCTTGACTGTAAAGGGGATCGGCGGTTCCCAGGGCGTTGCCCTGGGCTGATTTCTTTTGGCCCTTTCAGGGCATTCGCGGTGAGAAATACGGGTTAAGATCAATGCCGCGGGATATGGAGCGTTGAGCTGATTGCTGCGATCACCTTGTCCGTGCGCAGCCTTCGGCCCTCCGCTGTCAGATGATATTTCGTGTCGAAAAAATATTTGTCGTCGAAGACGAAGTCTTCCGGCGTTTCGGGCGCCAGAGCCGGAAGGCCCTGCCTGAGCGCGGATTCGATTTTCAGGATCACCTCTCGATTGCGCTCAAAGTTGGTTCGGCGATAGCAGGGGAAGAGCACGAGCGTTTTGATGCCGTCCTTGTTGCAGTCGCGCGTATAGTTGGCGAGGAAGTTGATCGCGCGCTGATTGATATTCATGGTCATCGTGTCAATGGCGACGGGCTTGGGCGGCATTGCCAGATGGCCAACCATGTCGCCTTCGCGATTGAAGCCGGCGCGGTTATAGGGCGGCTCCTCGGTGGTCGCGCCTGGCCGCCACGATACAATCAGCCCATTGCTTTCGAGAAGCATCGAAGGCTTCAGGAGCGGTAAAAGACGCAGGTCATGCGTCACGCCGAACAGCTCCAACAGGATGGAATCGCCCCCGATATCGTCGCCGAGAAAACTCGAATACTCTGGCAGAAAGATCACGACGTCGCCCTTGCGCAGCAGTGGCCGGGCGCTGTCGAGCATATATTTCGTACCCAGCCCCGCATGAAGCCCCATGTTGATGGCCGGCATGCCGAAGGCTTGGCGTACTTGGGCGCTGTCGAGACCGAAGGCCAGATTCGAGCCGCCGATGAAGACGATCCGCGGAGAGGGAGTGGCCTCAAGATTCTTCATCTTGTCAATCTGCGCGGCGACGTACTGCTTGCTGTCCTTATCGTAATAGCGTCCGCAGAAAAACAGCAAAACCAGATAGGCGCCCGCCGCCATCCCGAACAGCAGCAGTATCTTTCCGGCGAGCGCGAGCGGGCGTTTGTTAGAACCGGCCATAGATGAACTCCGCTTCGCCGAACCGGCCGAGAATCAATATCAGCATGACAAACGCATAATATAAAATCCATCGCGCGCGGCCATCCAGCATCTTCTGGATGCGATCCGCGATCGCAGGGCGCACAGCGGTGACAAAGAGCGCGGCGAGGAAGACCGCGATAATCGCCAGCCCCCGTTTGCCCACGACCAGCAGGCATACGCTCAATTTGCCTCCCGGAAAATGTCCGATGTGGCTGATGATATACCAGGCATCGCCCAGGCTCGCGGCCCGGAAGAAAATCCACGCGAAGCAGACAAGGTGAAACGTCACCAACACCTGCCATATCTTCAGTGCCCCGCTTTTCTCCAACCCCATCCGCTTGTGCAGCGCTTTTTGATAAGGCCGGTAGATGGTCGAGGACGCCAGATAAATTCCATGCAGCAAACCCCAGATGATAAATCCCCACGCTACGCCGTGCCAAAGGCCGGAGATGAAAAACGTGATGATCAGCGCCAGCGCCATTCCCGCCTTACCCCAATCGCGCCAGGCCAGCTGCAGCGGCTTGAAGATATAATCCAGAATCCAGCGCGAAAACGAAATATGCCAGCGCCGCCAGAAATCGGCAACCGAAGTGGCCAGGTACGGGTGGTTGAAATTTTCCATCAGATTAATGCCGAACATCCTTGCCGTTCCGCGCGCCATATCGGTGTATCCGGAAAAATCGAAATAAATTTGGAAGGCGTAGGCGTAAACGCCGATGAGCAGCGGCAGCCCGGTGAAGGAGTGAACGTCGTTGAAGACCGTGTCGGCATAGAGCGTCAAGCGGTTGGCCATCACAACTTTTTTAAACATGCCCCAGGCAAAGAGCAGCATCCCCGAGCGGATCGCATCGTAATCGAATTGATAGGGCGCCTTGAGTTGCGGCAGCAGATTGCCCGCCCGCTCGATCGGCCCCTGCAGCAGCTTGGGGAAAAACGCCATCGCGAGCGCATGATACCCAAAATGCCGTTCCGGCGCCTGAATCTCCAATAAAACATCGGCCAGATAGGAGATCGCTTGGAAGATGAAATAAGACACGCCCAGTGTGATCAGCCAGCTGCTTGGAAGGACAAGCGCCCGCCCGCCCGACGTCAGGAGCTGCGGCAGATACTTCATCACCGCAAGGATCATCAGGCATCCCACGGTCCCGAGCCAGAAGATCGCCCTGCGGCTGCGCACGTCGCGGGTTCGGCCCAGCAAAATGCCGCACTGATAGCTGATGACCGTGACCAGCGCCAGAACAATCAGGAGATGCGGCGCCTTGAACGTGGCATAAAAAATGTAGCTGGCGGCCAGCAGCGTCAGCCAGCGGAAGCGGTCCTTGGTATGATAAAAAGCCAGATAGACAAGCGGCAGGAAAAGCAGGTATGAGAGCGATGTGAAAAACATTTCCTCTTACCTTGGGATTTTCGCTTCGATGTCTTTGTGCAGATCGCCGATGTTTTTCATCGTCAGCAGCTCTTTTTGCGTGAAGCGAATCTTGAACTTCGCCTCCACCGCCAGGATCAGATTGACGTGCGAGAGCGAATCCCAGCCTTCGATGTCATTGGCCGTCATTTCCGGGCGTATCTGGATTTCGTCATTCTCGAAAACTCTTTGAAAAATGCCGTTCAGGATTTCCATTGTGTTCATCATCATAGCTCCAGGGTTGAGGTGTCGCCCGCGTCGGCGCCCGAATAGCGGGCTTTCAGCACGCGGCGCATGATCTTGCCGCTTTTGTTCTTGGGAATGGAATCGCAGAAAATGATCTCCTGCGGCGTGGCGATGCTGGAAGCCCGGTTCGAGACGTGCAGCCGGATCTTGAGTTCCAGATCTTGGCTCGGGGTAAAGCGCGAATGCAGATGGACGAACGCGACCACTTTCTCGAAGAGCAGATCGTCGGGCGCGCCAATGACACCCGATTCGGCCACTTCCGCGACTTCCAGCAGCGCGCTTTCGACCTCGAACGGACTCACCAGATGGCCGGCGGTATTGATGACGTCGTCGCTGCGGCCCATGAACCAGTAGTAACCGTCGCTGTCGCGCCGGGCCGTGTCGCCGGTGTGATACCAGCCGTGTTTGAACTTTTCCTGGTAAATCTGGGGATTGTTCAGAAAGGCGACAAACATCGAAGGCCATCCCGGTTTGAGGCACAAGGCGCCTTGCTGGCCGTCGGGCAGTTCCTCGCCGCTGTCGGCGAGGATGGCCGCTTCGATGCCCGGCGCCGGCTTTCCCATCGAGCCGGGGCGGATCGGCAGCCCGGGATAATTGGAAATCATGATGGCGCCGGTTTCGGTCTGAAACCAAGTGTCATAAATATCATGTCTCAGGAGACGGCGGCCCCAGACGATCACTTCGGGGTTGAGCGGTTCGCCGACGCTGAAGATGTCGCGCAGGCACGGCAGATTGGCGCTTGTGAAGATCGTCTCATCCTCGCGCATCAGCATGCGCAGGGCGGTGGGCGCCGAATACCAGACCGTGATTTTCTCCGCGGCCAGAAGGTCCATCCAGGCTTGCGCGCTATAGCCGCCGCCGTAATGGACTTGCGTGACGCCGAGGCTCCAAGGGCCGATGATCCCATAGGACGTGCCGGTCACCCATCCCTGATCGGCGGTGCACCAGAAGACGTCGTCGGCGTGCAGATTGAGGATTTCCTTCGAGGTCATGTTCTGCGTGAGGACGCTGCCGTGGCGGTGCAACACGCCTTTGGGCTTGCCGGTTGAGCCGGAAGTATAGTGCAGAACCGACGGCGTCTCGGCCGTGGTAATGGGAGTGACAAATTCCGGCGAGGCCGCGTCCATCAAGCGTTTCAGGTTCAAGACTCCTTCGGCGGGCGAGTCTTCACCATCCACGACCAGAACATGTTTCAACGAAGGAAGCTGCGAACGGATGCGCGTGATTTTTTTGAGAAAGCTCCGCTTGGTCAGAATCGCCTTGGCCCCGGAATCGCCGAGTCGGTCGAGCAGCGCCTCTTCGCCGAAGTTCGAGAAGAGGGTTCCGCAGATCGCCTGCGCCTTGAGCGCGCCCAGGAAGGTGAAAAACTGCTCCGGCATCTTGGGCAGAAAAGTAAAGAAGATGTCTCCGGCGCCAAGTCCGAGCGAGGCGAGCGCATTCGCAAAGCGATTGCTCTGGCGGTCGAGGTCGGCGAAAGTGTACTGGGCGCGTTCGCCGCGCGCGTCTATCCAACGCATCGCCGTCTTCTCGCCCAGCCCCCGCGAGCATTGCTGCGTTGAACAGATATGGCCGATATTGTATTGGCCGTTTTCAATCAGCGCGTCGCTCATGTTTTGGTTCCCGCATTCATGGAAAGAAGCGTAAGACCGCATTTATCCACGGCGCGGGCAGCATAGCTTGATCCCCTGAATAAACACAATCGAAACTTTCGCCTCGGAGATTTTGCCCTTGACCGCGTCATGCCCTTGGCGCATCAAGGCGCGGCTTTCAGGCGCGGCGTCCTGGAGGATTTCTATAAGCGGTTGAGCTCTATCTGATAATTCCAGGAAAGGTCCACGAATGAAGAACCAAGCGCTATGCGCTCCTAAGCGCAATTTCCGCGATATTATTATGCCTAAGGGACACAAGCAATGCAGTCGGGAACGGCGCCAGCATTTGGAGTGCGGTTGCTTGCTGCCGC
>JAPLSP010000401.1 GCA_026398575.1 Candidatus Sumerlaeota bacterium
TCCCAGTGTCTCCGCGTCTTTATTGAATGAGCACGGCCAGCGTCTTTGCGCGTGAATCAAGAGGCGCATAATTATTATAGTTGTTTGCGCTCTTGTAAAAGATATTGGGCGTTCCACCGCAATCGAAGGCGCCTTTGCAGATAACCGAACCCCAGATAACCGGATTGCCCTGATAGATAAAATCTTTGTAGGTGAATATGATGCCGTCATGATACGTATTTTGGGATGATGGATTTCCAGCGGGATCTTTGATGGTCTGCGAAGGAGGGTTTCCACTGCCGCCCACGGTGAGGCTTCCTGTAAAATATAATATGCCCGAAGAGTGGCCGCTGATTGCGCCAGTGGAAGTAAGATTAAATAAATTGCTCCCATCCGAGGCGGGAGGATTCCCGTTGGTTGTATCGAAGAATAAGATGAAAGGATTTGTCAGCGTCCGGTAATAGCTCAAAGCGCCATCAGCGGATAGCTCACTTCCTGCGCCGGTTGTGTTGATCTGCCCATTATTGATATAATATCTTTGTCCTGCGGCATTGTATAAAGCGGATCCATCCGCGGAGGGACGAAAATAGAGCGCGCCCTGTCCGCGCGTCTTCGCTACATTTTTCCAGTATTCATATCCCGTTTGAGAATCGCCAAGTGTGCCAAATTTATTGATCTGGGCGTCAATCTGATCACTGAGGGCCTGCCCTTGATTCTGAAATAATATGCTCTCTCCGCTGCGCGTATAGCTGTTATAACTGCTCCCAGAGGCTTTGAGGCCAAGAGCATTCCAACTTGGATCATATCCCGGTTGGGTTGAATCCTTGATCGGGCCTCCTTTGCCATTGATATTGCGGACTGAGCGATAAGCAGAATAAGCATCCTCGCTCTTTACCTGGTTACTATCGGCTTTCATGGACCATGAGCCTACGACCGTTGTGGCATTGCCTAAAAGAGTAATATCTCCTTTGCACCAAGCCTCGCCCCAATGCATATTGAACTGGCCATTGCCGCCGACGGAAACGCCCGAAATAATCGCTGCCGGCGGCGCGGTGAAATTCGCTTCCGCCGTAAACATAACGTCCATAAAGGCTTCTTTGGTCACGGGCTTTGAACCGCGCGTATTTGCCACGGCCGTACTGTGAAACGAGAAGTATGTTCCGGAGGTGGCGTTCGTCCGCGGCGCCGTCACTTCCAGTTTCGTTACCGTGGCGTTATTGAGGCTGATAAGATTTGTGTTGAGGTTGGAACTGGCGTCAACAAAGACTACCCCGCTGTTTCGAATCGGCGCCATATTGCCATTGGACATATAATCTGAGATAAGACTCCGATTGGCGACATTGGATGGAATGTCCGATGGTTTGACGAAATAATGAATGACCTGGTGCAACCCTGCCTCTGCCGTCGCCGAGGCGCGTTCGACGGCCAGGCCGCGTTCGTCCAGCCGCTGCAGGCTATAAACATACGCCACGACGGAAAGCATTGTAAAGCAAGCGATAAACACCAAAATCAACAATATCATAATGGAACTGCCGCGTTTTGTATCGCAGAGCATATTCATTTGATAATTCTCCTTTCAATCCGAGAATCGCTTGGACGACAATCAATCGCTAATTTCTGGGCCAGACTTGCGTTTTGAAGACACCGATCATTTTCTCCGGCTCGGTTTGATTGCTTCCGGCATATTTAGGATACTTGAAGGATGTCTTAATTTCTATCATTGGATTAAGGTTATTAAAGGAAAACGTTTGGAAACCATGGTCGCGATCATATACGCTTGTATTGCTTGCATCGGGATAATAGACGAGATATCCAGTGCTGGCGGTAAACTCAATGCGGCTGGTAACGCCAGGGGCGCCGGCAATGGACTGAAAATCAATCTGGTCACCCTCGCTATTGATGACTTCCGTTCCATTGCTGTAAACCTTGACGGAAGTTTTGATCGCGTTCCTCAGCTTCATGGTGACGCTTTGCACGGCGCGCGCAGCCGGCGATTGTCCGCTCATTTGCGTATGCATCGTCCGGAATGAGCGCTCGGCAAAAATAGTCAGAAAGAGCGCGCCGATAACCACCAGCGAGCCGATTCCAATGGCAAACATCATTTCAACCAACGTTTCTGCTTGGGGCGATTTTCGAAGCCGCAATCGTAATTTAATCATGGGCTTTCACTCCTCCTTTCATGAAGCCAATTGCCCGCGCCACACAAGATTTATGGGTTCTGAATGGAAGTGGTCGGTGAAACATAAGAGGATAGCGTCAGGCTTACGCGGTGGCTCTTCAGACTTCCGGTCCGATTCCAACTGACTGTCACTTGCACAAGCACTCGTTGCGGAGTAGTTGGCATTTCAGTCAGCTCCCCGCCCACCGTGCCATCGGCATTCACATCAAAAACCTTGGCTTGAAGCGAAGCTTGGAGGTCATCTCCTGTATCGGGCGTGTTGAAGTTATCCAGCGCTATGTCACCTGGCGTCAGCGTGGCATATAAATCATACCGCCCGACCCGCTCAAGATAGCCACGGGCATAGGCCATCGCGGCTATCCGCTGCTTGTCGAATTCCGCCATATTGCGCGCCGCGAGCGAGGCGGAGATCATGCCGATTCCCATGATGGAAACCAGCGACATCGAAATGACAACCTCGGTGATTGTCATCCCACCTTCGCGACCCCGTCGCAAGGATTTCGAGCGCAGCCATCCATTCCCTTCCCTCTGCTTGAATAGCATAGTCCCCTCCTTCTTTTCCCGAAAAATAAAAAGCCGCAACCGTATTCTCGCCGCTCGTTCTATAATGATATTATCCTCTTTTAAGGGCTGAGGCGTCAAGCGAAAGTGAACCAACCTGCAAAAAATTTCTTGCTTGCCGATGGCGCGTCAGAGCGAAGGGCGGAAGGAGCATTTTGGAGCAATGGAAGCGGATTCTATCCCCCCCTTCTCAAAAGAAATGGCGAAAGGATGGGAATGCAATCTTGCGATTGTGATAACTTTTCGAGCCTTCGGAACCCTTATTGATTTATAGGTCATATTTATTCGTTTGTCAAGTCTTGGCTCATGTTTTTTCGTGGATTTAGCCGGCCAGCAAAAGTTTTCCCGTGGCTTTCCGGCAAGGGGAAGCCCTACACTCTTTTCATCGTCTTTTTTGGGCGGATTTATTAGCTCCGTTTCAAGGGGAAGCGAGTTATAATGATAACACCTTCAAATCCTTTGTTTATTCGATTCCTGGGCCTCTTCGCGCGAGCCACAAAGATTGCGCTTTGCCCGGCGCTTCTGGCCATCATCGCAATAGGCGCAATCTCCGCCTCGGACTGGCCGCAATGGCGCGGACCCTTTTTCAACGGCTCGAGCGATGAGACCGGTTTGCCGGAAAAATTCAGCCAGACCGAAAATGTGCTCTGGACCGCCGAGATGCCGGGCGAAGGCGCCTCGACGCCGATCATCCAGGGCAATCGCATTTTTTTGACTTCCACGGAAAGAACGAACAAGCGAAAACTGCACGCCCTGTGCCTGGATGGCGATACCGGAAAAATCCTTTGGGATTTGCCCGCAGGCGACAGCTATCAGAGAATCGCAAGCAACTCCAGCCCCTCGTCGCCCTCGCCGATCGCCGACGGACAGCGCATCTATTTCTACTTCGGCTCGGGACAATTGATGGCCGTGGATTTGAGCGGAAAGGAACTCTGGCGCCGCGATTTGGACAAGGATCACGGCATCGCGGGCATCAAATACGGCTACAGCAGCAGCCCGCTCCTTTATCAGGGCAGACTCTATGTGTCGGCGATCCAGAATCCCAAGCCGTGGATCGAAGGCCGGACGGGACAGCAGGAATCCTATCTGCTCTGCCTGGACCCGGCCACCGGCAAGGATATCTGGAAGCAGAAACGTCCGAGCGACGCCGTCAATGAATCGCTCGAAGCCTATACGACGCCGGTCCCTTGCGAAGTGAATGGCCGCGCGCTGATCCTGACGGCGGGCGGCGACTACGTCGTGGCCAATGACGCGAAAAGCGGCGAGGAACT
>JAPLSP010000024.1 GCA_026398575.1 Candidatus Sumerlaeota bacterium
GAACTCGGAACTCGGAACTGTCCGCTTGGCGTCTGGATTTGCGGCGCTCTTGTTTGTGGCGACGCCTGTGGTCTTGATCGTGGGATGCTGGGAGTTTATTGATCTTGGAATCGCGGCGTTTTTCTTCGGGTTTGTTTATGCGCTGGCGCAATGGGCGCACAATCGCCAGCGCGGCTGGCTGGTGGCGGCGGGCTTTTTCGGCGCCGGATGCCTGGGGACAAAATACACCATGATCCCGCTCGTGGCCTTGGGTGGATTATGGGTGGCGGCGTTGAGTTTGGCCGCGACGGCGCGCGATCAGCCAAAGCCTTTGGGCGTGGCGATCCGGCGATTCCTTTTTATAATGGGGATCGCTGGCGTCTTCGCCGCGCCTTGGTATCTCAAGAATTGGGCGATGACGGGCAATCCCGTTTATCCGCTGGCGTGGGGGATTTTCCGGGGAGGGGAGTGGAGCGCAGCCAACGACGCATTTTATAAGAACAAGGCTCTGGATAAAGGCTTCTCGAAGTTGATACGCGCACATCCGGCGCGCATTCCGGAAGCGCTGGCGCTGGCGCCTTATGCGACCGCCTTCGAGTGGCGCACGTCCGTCTATGCGAATTCCGACTCCCCCTTCGCACTCCGCATGCTGCGATCCGATCTAAACGGTCCGCAATCCGAAAACCGAAAACCGAAAACCGAAAACCAAATTCCGCAATCCGAAAACCAAATTCTGCAATCCGAAAACCGAAAACCGAAAACCGAAAACCCTATTCCCCAAACCGAAAACCGAAAACCGAAAACCGAAAACCCAATTCCCCAATCCTTCCTCTGGGGCGGCTTCGAGGATCACAATATCGGTCCGGGATACTTGCTCCTGCTGCCGATGATTCTCGGATGGATCGCATGGAGCGCCTGGCGATGGCGGCGCGATCCGGCGCGCGCAACCATTGCGCTATTCATGATAGCCTACGCCGGCCTATGGTTCTTCACCTATCAGAGCAATCGCTTTCTGATTCCACTGCTGGGATTGGCATGTGTAGCGGCGGCGGATATGGGATTTGCGATTTACGATTTGCGATTGACGATTTGCCATTCTCGCGCGGATAGCTTGTGCGCCAAGTCTCCGCCTCCCAATAGCCCTGATGCGTCAATCGTCAATCGCACAGGTTCCTCAATCGTCAATCGTCAATCGTCAATCGTCAATCGCACAGGTTCCCCAATCGTCAATCGTCAATCGTCAATCGTCATTTGTCTCATTCTGTCCGCCGGCTTGGCCGCATCGCTGGTCAATGGCGTCTGGGCCGTGCGTTGGATCGCGCTGGACGCCTCGCATCCTTCGCCGCTGCCGGTCGCTCTGGGATTTCAGTCGCGCGACGATTACCTTTCCCAAGCCCTGCCGCAATATGGCTTCCTCTCCCATCTGGACGGTCTGGTTGAAAAAGGCGCCGGCGTCCTGTTCATCGGCGAGCATCGCGGCTATTATTGCCGCGCGCGTTATCTGGCATCCGACTGGTTCGACACGCCGCACATCCTGGCCCTGATCCGAGAAACGCCGGATAATGAGGCGCTCTTCGCGCGTTTGCTGGCGGAGAATGTGCGTTATGTTTTCTTCAATTATCATGAATTGGGAAAATACACCCCGCTGCCTCTGGAGTATCCCAATCCCTTGAACGAAAATGAGCGGTTGCGGTTTGCCCTCGCGCTTCCGCTGTTTTACGATCGTTTTACGGAAGCCGAATGGCGGCGATTCACGAGTTTTTGCGCTTCGCCCCGTTTGAAGCGCATTCAAAGCGCGGGCGCCAAAATGATCCTGGCCGAGATTCTGCCTGCCCGTTGATTTCCGCTTGTTTTTAGCAATTTTTCCGCCTTTTTTGCTTGCATGGGTTGCGGCTGATAGCTAAACTCTCTGCCCGCGTTTGCCTTTGGCAGCGCGGGAAGGCGGACGCAAACCTCTTGGAATTCCATGCGTATTCCATAGGGAGACCGCCCATCACACACGCCGGCGGATGGCCCAGGCGAGGGTCCTTGAAGAGCGGCTCGAAAGCGCCGCTCCAGAAGTTTTGAGGCTCGCGGCCAGACGAAGCCGGCGGAGGAACAAAAAACCATAAGGAGAGGCAAAGCCCCATGATGAACCCCGTATCAATGAAGCAGTTCCTGGAAGCGGGCGTCCATTTCGGCCATCACAAACGCCGATGGAACCCCAAGATGAAGCGCTACATCTTTACCGAGCGCAACGGCATCTATATCCTGGACCTGAAGAAAACGAGCAAGATGTTGCGCGACGCCTACAAGTTCGCGCGCGACAGCGTGGCTGACGGCCACAGAATGCTTTTTGTCGGCACCAAGAAGCAGGCCAAAGAGCCGGTCGTCGAAGCCGCCAAATCCTGCGGCATGTTCTACGTCGCCAATCGCTGGCTGGGCGGAACGCTGACGAACTTCCGCACCATCCGCAAAAGCGTGATGCGGATGATCGCGCTGGAAAAACTTCTCGCCGAGGGCGAGATCGAAAAATACACAAAAAAAGAAGCCTCGATGTTGCGGCATGAGTTCCTTGCGCTTCAGAAAAACCTGGAGGGCGTCAAAAAGATGGACAAGCTGCCCGGCGCTCTTTTCATCGTGGACCCGAGCAAGGAGGCCATCGCCGTTCAGGAAGCCAAGCGTCTTCATATCCCGATCATCGCGGTCGTGGACACCAATTGCGACCCCGATCCCATAGACTTCGTCATTCCCTCGAACGACGATGCGATCCGCGCCGTCAAGCTGATGGCCTCGAAGATCGCCGAAGCCTGCATCGAAGGCATCCAGGCCCGCATAGACGCCGGCTTGATGACGCAGGCCGATTCGGACGTTCCGCCCGAAAGCTTCGTTGAAGAGAAGGCCCTGGTTGACACGGAAGAGAAATACGGCGAATTCCGCAGCGAAGAAGAGCGTCTGGAAGAGGAAGTGGACTATGGCGTCGAGGGTGAAGCCGTCATCGCCGATCCGCTGGCCGAGGCCGAGCGCCGCGCCGCGGAGGCCGAAGCCGAAGCGTTGCGCGCCGAGGGCGAGGCCCGCCGCTTGATCGAAGAAGCCCGCAGTCTGGGATCTTCATTGAACTTTCCGAGCGCCCCTCCGGCGCCACAGGAGCAACCATAATGGCAGTCACTGCGGAAGCGATCAAACAATTGAGAGAGACCACCGGCGCCGGCATACTTGACGTCAAAAAAGCGCTGGTGGAGGCCAACGGCGACACGGAAAAAGCGCTGGGGCTGTTGCGCGAGCGCGGCGTCGC
>JAPLSP010000297.1 GCA_026398575.1 Candidatus Sumerlaeota bacterium
TCCTTCTTCGATTCACTTCACCGCAACTCGCTCCGAGACCTGCAGCGTCACCGGGCCGATCAGGCCGGATTCGAGCAAGGGGGAGTCTTTTTTGAAGGGGTTCCAGGTGGTGCGTGTGTAGCGTTTATCTTCGGGGAGGGATTGGTCGCCGATCAGGCGGTTGGGCCAGAGGTTGACGACGGTGATTTCGAGGGTGTTTTCGCCGGGTTTGATCGCGTCGGTGATGCCGGCGCGATAGGGAGTTTTCCAGAGGATTCCAAGGTCTTTGCCGTTGAGATTCACCTGCGCCATTACTTCTACTTTGCCTAGATCGAGATAGAGGCGCTGGGACTGGGCGGGAGTCGCGGGTGGGAGGGTGAAGGTTTTGATGTAGGTTGCCGTGCCGGAGTAGTATTTGATTCCTTCTTCCGGGCGCTTGCTCCAGTCTGTCAGCGTGTCGAAGACGATGGTTTGCGGGCCGCCCCATTTGGGGTCGAACTTCACGGTCCAAGGGCCGGCGATCTCTTGCAGAGGTTTGATGGCGGGGAAGTTTTGGCCGGTGGATTGCGCGGCGTCGGTGGGATTGCGGAAGATCACGAAGAGTGAGCCGGCTGGGTCGAGTTGAAGCGGGACGATTGTGCGGCTGTTCTCTTGTTTGAAGGCGGATGCCAAGCGCGTCTCGCCGCTGATGGGGTCCCAGATTTCCGGGGACTTGCCGGTGACGCGGAAGGTGCAATTGGCGGCGGTTGGGGTGTTCTGGGCGTTGGAGACGAAGTAGATGTCGGCGTCGCCGTCGCGGCGGTGAATATAGCGGAGTTCCTGATCCGCTTCGAAATCTGGCGGGATGCCCATCTTGGCGAGGATGCCGGCGATCACTTTATAGTCTGGGTAAAGGCTGGGCTGCGGTTGCGCGAGCGGCTTGCCCACGGCGCCCCACGGCTTCATGCCCGGCAGCCCAAGTTCCATCGCTGCAGCCCAACCATCCGCCGGCGTCCGCCCATCTCCGGACGCGGCGGCGGTCATCCAGCCATCTTTGACAGCGATGGCTGTCTGCCAGTTTTTATCGGTATTCAGCTGCAAGGCGCTGCCGTCGCTGAATTGGATCGAAAGCGAGCCGATCAGGCCGGCGGGATTGGGCGCGTCGCCGCCGTTCTCCCCTGTCACGGCCAGAATGTTTTCGCCTGATTTGAGGAGAGCGGCTAAATCCATCGTTACGACTTCGTGGAAATTGTCGCCCGCGCCCGCTCGCTTGCCGTTGACCCACAACTCGAAGGAGTTATCGGCGGTCATAGAGGCGCGTGCGGATTGGATGCGCCGGCCCGCTTCGATATTGAATGCACGGCGGAAGCAGCGCGTCGCCACCGGGGCGCTCGCGGCGGGATTGCCTTCTTTATGCCAAATCCATTTGGCATGTTCCAAGGAGTTCATGGTATCCGGGGCGATTGCTTCCGTGGCCGGACGATCTTCGAAAGCGCGCCCGCTGATTATGCGGCCTTTGCCGTAAGGGCGCTCTGTGATCTCGGTGGACGAGGTGGACGAGGTGGACGCAGGGGACGCGGGGGACGCGGGGTTGGGACGGGGTTCACCCCAGAGTTCGGCAGCGAGCTGGTTTACTTCTTCGTCGCACTTTGGATAATTGGAGAGGCTTGGGCTTTTGAGGGGGGGCGGCCCGGCGATGGTTGCGCCTGCGGCAGCCAGTTCTTTTATCTTTCGCAGCATCGGCGGCGTCATTGTCTGGAGTTTGGGGAGGACCAGCAGGCGATAGCTCATGCCGTCGGGCAGGACGAGGCGGCCGTCTTTGACCGACATGCGCGTGAGCAGCGCCTCGGCGGTGCAGGCGTCAAAGTTATATCCGAGGCGGTCGGGCGGATTGCCGCGCGTCGCGGATTCGGGCGCGCGAAAAACCTGCGGCGACGCTTCCGGCGCCAGGAAGCAGATATCCGCGACGAAGAGTCCCTGTTGCAGCAGGAACTGGCAGCGCGTGAGGTATTGAATCCACGCGCGCGACATCTCCCACCACGTCTGCGTGCGCTCGTAGTGGATGCCATAAGGCCCCATCGTCATCCCCGGCCAGCGGTCCGCCCACGGCTGATGCGCGTAGCGATGGAACACGAAGCGGTTGATCCCATTGCAAAAAGCCCAGTCGCCCAGCGCCTTCAGCGACGCCGGATGCGCCAGCCATCGCTCGCCGCCGCCCGATGTGAACGCTTCGGCCTGAATAATGCGCTTGCCGTAGATATGCGCGATCGAAGAGGCTTCCGTGCAGGTGAACCAGGTGCTGAAGGTGTCGCGCCAAAATTCGCCCATCGGCGTATCGGCGCGCGAGCCGTAGGTCATGTCGTCGCACGGCGTGCCGTCATAAGGCTCGATCGAGAGTATCATCCCGTGCTTGTGCGCCAGCTCGGCCAGATAAGCGGCGTGGTTTTCAGTGATCAATTCCAATATAGTCTGGCGCAGGTCCCACAGAAACCGCTCGGAGACTTCGAGGCTCTCGACGACGCGCCCGGTCATCACCGGCAAATACTTGCGCAGGTCATAACCGCGTCGCGTCCGGAACTCATCGGGGAATTTGGCCGTCCAGTTTTGCGGCCCCATTTCCCAACTGTCAATGTGCAGCGAGATAAGCGACTTGCCGGTGAGCGGGCCGATATCCGCCATCAACTTGCCGAGGAAATCGTTGAAGTGCGCTTCGAGCGCCGCCTTATCGAACTTGTCGCACTCGAGGCCCAATCCCGGTTGCGGCGCCGGACGGGTATTGGCGCCGGTGCTCGTGTGCCCGAAGCGCAGCACGGTCCAATTGCCCGGCGGCGCGTCCCACCGCAGGCGGCCTTGCGCGTCCATTTTGTCCGTCAGGTCAACGATGCCGCTTAGTGGAATCACCTGCTCCGCGGGAAGCGCCGGATACTTCGCCGGCGCCGGAAGCATCGCCTTCACCCCCTTCTCGGAAGAGAAATGCCCCCGCCGATAAACCGCCTTCTCCTCGATATCTTCAATCCGATAAGAACCTGTCGGCGTCGCGTTGGCTGTGGCATCGGCGTCCTGCCGGCGAAAAGCAAACACAGCCACATCGCGATAATATCCCGCCACCGCCTTGGGCTGCGCCAATACGCCGTCATATTTCTGCGGTCCCGCGAGATTCGTCTCGCTGAAGACCAGTTTTTGCATGGACTGCTCCGGCTTGACCCATGGCCCGCCGCTGCCCGTCCATCCGGGACTGGCGGGCATCGTCATGACAAGTCCCAGCCGCGCCGCCTCTTCGTTTGCATGCTTGAACAGCGCGCGCCACGGTTCGCTCATGAATTTCGTCGGCCCCTTGGGAATGCCGACGTCCACCTCCATAAAAAGCACGCCCCCGATGCCGACGCGCTTCATCGCCTCCAGGTCCGCCGTGATGCCTTCGCGATTGAAGTTGCCGTCCATCACGAACCAATAAACCCACGGCTTGGCCGAATCGGGCGGCGCGGCAAACCCTTTCTCCAACTCATCCGCTGCCGACGCCGTGAAGGCGCAGCATACGCAAAGCAAGGCGACTCCTATCAATCGTTTGATCATGGTTATTCCCTATCGAAAAAATTGTAGCGCTGTATGAGCCTCAGAATGCAGCATGCTTGAGGTAAAGACAAAGTTTCGCGGAAACTTACGGTTTCGTAAAGCCCAAAGTGGCGATAGATTGGGGCGGGCATTAAATTCAGAAAATTTTCAAAAAGGCTTGAGGCAATACAAAGATGAGGCGCAAAATGCTCACGCAAAGCTGCGATGCTGAAGCGGCGGGAGGCTATTGGGAAATGCAAGAGAAGCCGGCGCCCAATTTTACATCTACGAATACTTATGGTGACTTATGAAAAAACAAATGAAATTAATCGTAATCATTTTATCTCTCGGAATATTGATAGCCCTAGCATTATTATTTTTCCACTGCAGGAATTTGTCGCATCACCATGAAGGTGTTGATACAATGAATATGAGATTACGTATGCTGACAACAGTTTTATCCTTGTACCGCGCAGAATTTAATGATTATCCGCATGGAAGCAATGAGCAAATTGCGCGAGCTCTTGCGGGTGAGAATCCGAAAAAAATGCAATACCTTTCAGAAGAAAAACAATTTGGCAACGACTTACACGATATATTTGGCACTCCCATAAAAATCGAATATAAGAATGATCTATTTCATTTATGGTCAGCAGGCCCTAACCGCATTTGGGGGGATTCCGATGACTATCACTTTTGCCAATTATGTGGCTTGCGGGGACAAGCCACGATCCATATTAATCGCTGATTTCGGCATACGCAAACAAGTCATGCATTGTTGTCCTGATAGATCAGACATCATGCGATATCATCCAAAACAAGCGCGCCATCCCGGCGTTCGCCAGCAGCGTCTTGACCAGCGGGCGGTCTTTGAGCGGGGTGTTTGAGAGTTCGCGTTTCTTGGACCGTTCGGATTCGTCCGGTTCGAGGCGGAAGTCCTGGCCGGTGAGTTTGCGCCAGCGCTCATATTGGGCTTCGCCGATTTTCCAGAGGCGCCAGTTGCGCCAATAGAGGCCGTCGGCGGGATCGCGCAGATATTGATAGGCATAGTTGGCATTGCGTTTGACTTCGTCCAGGAAAGCGGCTTCGCGCGTTTCGCGATGGAAGGCAACCAAGCCGTCAACCAGATTAGGCACGAAGAAGCTGGAGTCGTACCAGAAACGCTGGGCGGGATCGCGCGGGACGCCATCGTAGAGGCGTTTGCTGCGATCGGTTGCCGCGACGGCCAAGCGCCTTGCTTCGTCCAGGCTGGCGCGGTCTTTGGTGAGGCGATAATGCTCGACCCATCCGCGCATCGGGGCGCCGGTGTTGTAGGTCCACTTGGTCGAGTTGACTTTCCAATCCGGCGCGGACAAGCCGTCGCGCACCAGGCTGTCGCTGTCCTGCAGGCGATCCCTGATCCAGAGCAACAGCGCGCGCGCCCATTCGGTGTTTTTCTGGCGATCAACTCCCGCGCGCGCCAGAAACAATGCTGCCAACGCCGTGGAAGCCGTCGAGCAGGCGGTGCGATTCAAGGTTCCTTTCACCTTCGGCGAGGTTCCCCATCTCATGCCGCCGGGCGCGCCGGAGTCCCAACCGCCGCGCAGATAGTGCTCCATCATTTCGGCGGCGCGGTCGCGATAGCGCGCGATTTGCGTCGCCTCGAAAGCCTCCACAAACGCGATGGCGGCCCAGCCATTGTCGTCATAGTAGCGATCTATATTTCCGGGGAAGTGCAGCCAGGCGTTGTAGGCGTGGGCGTCAGGATCGAAGTACTGCTCCAACCCGTCGAAAACTTCGGCGATGCGCGCGCGATAGCGTCCAGGGCGGCGCTTTTCGCCCTCGACCAGCGCGTGCAGCCCCAGGATGGACGGCCAGAACACATAGCCATTGTTATGTGCCGCGTCGCTGTCCACTGTTTCAGCGCCGCGCTCCGGCGCGCGGAACATGCGCGACTTCGAATTCCAGAAGAGCGCCATGAAGGCATCCGTCAGCCGCTCAGCCTCGGCGTCATAATAGCCTTTAGGCGGAGCGCTCAGCGGCAACGAGGCGGGCGCGGCAGCATCGGCGGCGCCAGCGCGGGAATGAGTCGCCAGGGCACATGCACCGGCGGATACGAGAAAGAAGCGACGGTTCATAGGCGACAGAGAATTCCTATCAAAGTATTTTTGTTGTCAACTATATTAAAGTCACCACAGAGACACCGAGGCACAGAGAAATTCATAAAGATTATTTTGTATTTCTCTGTGCCTCGGTGTCTCTGTGGTGACTTCATCGTTATGCAGCCGAAGGCATATCCATCAATTCAAGTCTTCTCCGAGATGCCTTTTATTACCGACAGTCGCGCCACCATTTCGGGATACGTCGCCAGGGCGGCCTTACCGCTCGGACGCAGCGCGTAGAGGCCGCGATTTACGTGGTCGAACCAATCATAAAAGTTACTGTGCAGGATTGATAGCGTTTTGGGCCCGGTCCCGAGATCGCGCAGACGCTTGGGCGACAGCGGCCCCTGCGCGTCGAGGATGACGGCGATCTGAATGGCGTTTTCGCGATACGCCGTGACGCGCCGTTCGCGGCTGGTGGCGCCGCCGCGGTTGTATTCGCCGGAACGCGACGCGACTTCATGCAGGATGGCGCGCCGCCCCTTGGCGTTCTTGCGGCGCGCGAACGGCAGCGGATGGAACTCGACGCTAACCGGCGCTTGCATCCTGACGGGCGCCTCCATGCAGACCTTGGACTTCAGGCATTTGGCTTTAGGCGCCTCGCCGTTTGCGCCATCGCCGTTTGCGCCCGCGCTAACCGGGACACGGCGCTCGAGATCAACCAGGATCAGGCCCAGCTCCAGGCGGCGCAGCAAGTGGCGAATATGGCTCCATCGCTTCCGCCCGCGCGGCAAGGCGGACCGCGGCAGCGCGACATAAACCGAATCGCTCGCGCGCTGGCGCTGCGTGGCCTGGACAAGCAGGTCCATGCCAAAACGCTGCTTGAGTTCGATGATCAGAAGATCATCGCCTTTGATGGCGACCATGTCGCAGTCCTTCACCTCGCTGCGAACGGTGTATCCATTCGTTTCGAGGAAGGCGCGAATGGGATGATAGAGGTCGGTTTCAGGCATAGGGTGGCATGGGCCGATTTCAGGCATTGATTATTGCGCCGTCCGCGATGTATGAGAAGGGCGGTTTGGCAGTAGAGTCAATCCTCTTTTGGCCGAAAATGGCACAAACCCAAACTCATCGTATTGCAGGCAGAATCATTGAGGGCAGAATCATAATGATTCTGCCCTCAATGATTCTGCTTATCAAATATTGGCGACCATGCATCAATCAAGAATGAAAGCGGAGGCGTTTCATGAAAACTGTCAGAATGCAAAATACCAAAAAAATCAGGAATGGAGTCTATTGCATCCTGATCTGCGGCGCTCTCGGCCTCATGGGATGCGCGACCAACGGCGCCCTGAACGGCGACGCGCTCTATGACAAGGTTAAGGCGGCTTCGGTTGAAGTTCTGGCCGGTGGACAACTGGCCGGCGGCGGATGGTTTGCCACGCCGGACGGCCTGATCGTCACGGCCAGCCACGTCGCGCTCTCGAACCGCAATGCGCTGGAAATCCTTTCGCCGGAGACGGGACGGACGAAAGTGACGCTGGTGGCGCTGGATCGCGGCAATGACCTGGCGCTGCTGCAGGCGCCGCAACGCGCGAAACCTTATCCCACGCTGGACGTGGCCGACCGGATCCCGGAAGTGGGCGAGGATATTTTTCTTTTCGGTCCGCCGATTTTTCGCCATCAAGTCATGGCCCGCGGCGCGGTGGCCCGCCCGGACGCGACCTTTGAATACCTTTACAATCTCCAGTGCTACGCCCGCGTCTATCACATCGCAGCCGTGGCGCCGATCGGCTTTTCCGGCGGCTGCTGGGTGGACCGCCAGGGCCGCGTGACGGGCAGCGAAATGGGCGAAATGAGCATCAACGGGGCGTCCAAGGGAATCGCATTCGCCACGCCGCCCGACGCCATCCGCGCATTGCTGGCGGCGCGCCGCTCGGCCGTCACGCCGACAATAGGATGTTCGCTCGAGGAACTCTGGGAGCGCCCGCCGCAATTCATCGCCCAGTTTACAACCGGATCATCCGGCCTGCTGGTCACCCATATCAGCCCCGGCGGCCCGGTGGAAAAAGCCGGGTTGAAAGCCAACGATCTTATTGTGGCGGCCAATGGCAAAAAAATGACCTATCGCGATGAGGCGCTCGCCATGATCCGGTCTCACAAACCAGGCGACGAAATGATATTGAAAGTGTTCCAGCCGAACGCCGCCACGCCAAAAGAAGTGAAGGTCCGTCTGGAGCGAACTCCCAATGAAGCAGTGAATGCGAAGCCGGAAAAATAGACAGCGGCCCTCCTCCCCAGAGCGCCCGCGCTGGGCGCATCCGGACTTATAGCCAGGCGCCAAGCCTCATGAAATACTCAGCGTGACTATTAG
>JAPLSP010000039.1 GCA_026398575.1 Candidatus Sumerlaeota bacterium
CCCATCCTTACAACCTGGTCAGTTCGTGGCCTGGGGTACCCCCAGGCCACGAACTGACCAGCATCCTGACCGACAAGGAGCGGCATTAAAGCTACCTTAAAGAACCCGTTTTTTTCTCTTGACACTGGGGAGTACCTCACTTCTCGTTGTTGGCGACGCGAGCGCCCAGATAGCCTTCGAGTTTGACGGCGGAAGGCGAAAGCCATTGCGCCGCATCGGGCATTCGCGCCGGAACCTTGAACGGCAGCGGCTCGACCGGCGCGCTCAAGGCGATGGGACCGGCGAACAACGGCAATACGGCCAGGGCAAGGCAATTCCTCATGGGGCGCCTCCTCATCGAATTTAACAATGCAAAATGTAAAATGAGAAATTGAAAACGAGACTGCGCGCGGCAGGCATAAGATGCATAGCTGCGTAATCTTGTTGCCGGGATGGGTTGTTATTTTACATTTCTCATTTCTCATTTTTCATTTTACATTTAGTTGCGGCTTGCTACGATAAGCAAGCGTTCCACGCGCTTAGCGTATGAGAATTAAGACAAACTTATGAGATCGTAATTTCGAATATAAGCATTTACGCGTTGCGAAAATCAATCATCGTCTGGCGATAGGCTTCCGGCAGGCCGATATCAAAGCGCCGTCCGTGGACCACATAGCCGGCAAAACCATCTTGCTGGCGCATGCGGTCCAGGCACGAAGTCAGCTGAAATTCCCCGCGTTCGCGGATGTTGTTGTGGATATGATCTTCGAGATACTGGAAAATCTGCGGACGCAGGACATATTGGCCAAACACCGTCAGATACCTGTCGTCCTCAAGTCCGGCCACGCGCAAGTGCTCTCGCGCGTACTCCAGCTGCGGCTTTTCGGCAAATTCCGTCACCGATAGGACCGAGCCCTGTTCCAGCCAGACGCCGCCTGCGCAGCCGAAGTTATGGATGACGTCTCCCGGCGTAATCTTCAATCCGACGACGCTGGTCCCCACGCGCTCGAATACGTCCAGCAGCTGCCGGGCGCATGAAGCCTCGACGTCCGAGGCGTAGAGGTGATCGCCCAGCAGGAGGAGGAACGGCTCATTATTGATCCATTCGCGGGCACAATAGACCGCGTGGCCGAAGCCTTCCTGCACCGCTTGGGAGATAAAGGTGATCTTCGATCCGACCTCCAGCAGATACTGGCTGTAGGCCTGCTCTTCTTTTGACAGCTTGTTGAAATATTCGATCGGAGGCGGCACGCGGAAGTATTCCTCGAACAAGTCCACGTCGTTTTTCTGGGTGATGACGCCCACTTCTTCGATGCCCGCGCTTAAAGCTTCTTCGATGATCGAAAGGATGACGGGCTTGGCCCGCCCCTGGCGGTCAATGATGGGGAACAATTCTTTCTTGATGCCTTTGGTGGCCGGGAAGAGGCGCGTCCCGAATCCGGCGGCCGGGATGATCGCCTTGCGCACGCGGCGGCTGGCGCGCAGCGTCAGCTTCAGGCATTGCATCTTCAGATCGCGCTCGATGATCTCGACGACTTTTTGCTGGCTGGCTTCGTCTTTGGCGATGAATTGCGCCGAGCCGTCGCCCTGCGAGCCGACGCCCTTGCCGCCGTGGACGTAGGGTTTGAGGGGCTCATAATTGAGCGCTTTGTGGAGCGCGGGCGCGGTCAGCTGCGAGGGACAGGCCGGCTGCAAATAGCGGTCGAATTCCGCCTGCGCCTCGGTCATCAGCGCGCCCAGTTGCGGCGCATCGCCCGCCTTCAGCGCTTCGAAGGCCTGGTTTGCGAGGCGCGCGTTGATGGGGCCCAGATACTTTTGGACGCCGCGCTGCGTTTCGCCTTCCGCGAACGGATAGCAATGGTTGAGGCGGTTGAGGATTTCCTTCGTGTCCTTGCCCGCGCATAGGTCCACGATGACGTAATGTAAATCCTTGGCGACGGAGATTTCCTTCACCTCGATGCGTTCGCCATCGTAAACCATCAGGATAGGCCGTTCGCCGTATGCGCAGCCTTGATCCATGCGTCCGCACCGCGAAGGCGTGGTGATTTCGCCCATATAGGCGTATTCCATCTCGCCGCGGATGGTCATCTTCAGGTCGTAGATGCGGTTGAAGGCGCGCGCCACCAGAACGCAGATCGCCGCGCTGGAGGAAAGCCCTTTCTTGACGGGCAGGTCGGTCAGGTAGTTATCTATCTCAATCCCGCCGACGCGGTAATGGGTCTGAATCTGATAGACCACGCCGGCCACGTAGCTGAAGAAGCCGCCTTTTTCCGCTTCCGCCAGCAACGCATCGGGCGTCATGACGATTTCGAACGGCCCGTGCCGCGTCCCATCGCTGAGCGAGGCGCGCAGGATGATCTTGTTGGGATGGGGTTTGACTTCGGCGTAAAGGCCCTGATTGGTTCCCGCGATCAGGGTATAGCCTTTTTCCAGCGCGGCGTTGATGCGGCGATAACCGCCCGCCCAGTCGCTGTGTTCGCCAAACAGGCAGATGCGTCCCGGAACGAAGATTTTCATAGAGCTTTATCCTTGGGGTTATATTGGTCGCGCCCAATTTCACGGCTTTGAAGAGCCTCGATCTTCATCCTCTTCCTCATCATCCTCATCCATATCTTCATCGTCATCGTCATCTTCTTCATCGTCCTTGTCGTCCTCGTCGTCTTCATCCTCTTCCCCATCCTCATCGTCATCGTCATCCACATCCTCTCCCCCATTTTCATCATCCTCTTCCTCATCCTCTTCCTCATCCTCCCAATCCGTTCTTTCTTTATCTTTTTCGTTGGCCTCTTCTTCATCAGCCGCTTTTTCGCCGCTTTCTTTATCCCAGTCTTCTGTTGCTTTTTCAGTTTCCATTATGGCGGACGGTGCGGATGCGCTAACATCCTGCGGCGCTTCTTGCGGAGGTTCCGGCTGGGCATACATTTCGCGGAGATCGCCGATGGACGGCAGATCGGCCAGCGAGTTCAGACCAAAGGCTTTGAGAAAGTTTTGCGTCGTGCGGTACTGCATGGGACGGCCAATGACCTCGCGCCGGTCGCGCGCGTCCACCAGCTCCATGTCCAGCAACGTCCGCAGCACGCCGGAGGAATCCACGCCGCGAATAGCGTCTATCTCGGCTTTGATGACCGGCTGGCGATATGCGACAATGGCCAGCGTCTCCAGCATGATCTTGGTCAGGGAGCGGCGCCTGCGGCCCTTGTGAAGCGCCATGATCCAGTCGGCGTATTCGGACCGCGTGGCCATCAGCCAGCCGCCGGCCACCTCCATGATCTTCAAGCCGCGTCCTTCATAATCGCGATCCAGTTCCGCCAAGAGCGCCTTGAGGCCGTCTTCATCCATTGGATGAATGATCTTCAGCAGGCGCTTGGTTGGCATCGGCTCCGTCGTCGTGAAAAGCAGGCCTTCCAGAATCGCCTTGGCCTGCTGGGGAGAGGTTATCGGAGGAATGGGCGCTTGCTTTTCATTCTCCGCTTCTTCTTCGTCTGATTCTTCTTCGGTTGATTCTTCTTCGTCCGCTTGGTCGTCCTCCGCTTTATGCTTTTCCGCTTCCTGCTTGTCCGCTTCCTCCGCTACCGCTTCGGGTTCGCTTGGTTCTTCCTTCTCGGCCTGCGGTTCGTATGCCGGCTCTCCCTCCGCTTGCGGCTCGACGGCTTGCGCTTCGGGCAGCTGGGCTTCGGGCGCGGATTCTTCAGGCGCTTCCTGGGCTATGGTCGTAGACTCCGCGCTCTGGGGGGACGGCGTTTCCTGCGGCGCCGGCGCCTCGGCGGCTATTACAATTTGATCGGCGGATTCGGTCTGCTTACGCGGACAGCCCCGGCGTTTTGTCTCCGTCTTCTCTGTCTTCGACGCCTTGGCCGGCGCCGGCTTCTTCAGCGCTTTCGACTTCTTCGTCGTCTGCGGCTCCGGCTTCTCCGGCGTCATCTCCTCCGGCGTCTCCGCTTGCGGGCTCGGCTTCCGCGGTTCTTTCGGCTTCCTGGTTTTCTTGCTCATGATGATTCAAATCCTGAGGTGGGGCGGCCTGTTCGCCGCCGTTGATTTCCTCTTTAATGGAATAGATTCGGATTTCTTTCTCCGGTCCGGGTTGCGCCACGCGAGCGCGTTTGAGACGGATGAGTTCCAGCAGGCCCAAGAAGGTGACGATGATTTCCATCTTGTTCAGGCACCGCTCGAATTCCTCTATAACGTCCAGCTCGCCCGTCTCATTCAGCCGCGCCTGAAGATATTCGATCTTGTCTTCGACTTTATATTCTTCGTAAAGCGTGGTGTGAGGACTACGATTTTCGACGTAACGCAGGACGCCGGCCATGGCCTCGAAGAGCAGCTGCATATCGCCCCGCACAACCTCCCGGCCTTCTTCGGGAACGAAAAACTCCGGCATCTTGTAGCGATAAAAAACGCCGGAGGATTGCTCTTCGAGCTGTTTGAGCTCCGTGACGATTTCTTTGAACGAACGATATTCGATCAATTTTTCCAGCAGCTCGCGCGCCGTCAGGAGTTCGTCAATCTCCTCTTCCTCTTCCTCCTCCTCGTCGCCCAAATCGGGCAGGAGATAGCGCGCCTTGATCTGCAGGAGCGTGGCGGCCACGACGAGGAAATCGCCGGCCACGTCCAGGTCCATCGCGCGCATTTTTTCGATGTGCTGTAAATATTGCAGCGTCAGCTTGGCCAGCGAGATGTCGGTGATCTCCATCTCGTTGATCTTGACGAGATGCAGCAGCAGATCGAAAGGCCCTTCAAATTGGGGCAATTTGACGCGATATTCGGTTTCAACGGTCACAGACGCTGGTCCTGGGCTCTTGGGATGCGTGTGCGGCGGAATAGCCGCGAAAAAAACAGTCTAGTGAAGAGCGAAGGGCAAAGTCAAAGGGACTTCGCCACACAACCTGAAGGTTGAACTCCAAACTCGGAACTCGGAACTCGGAACTCATCAGCACGGGTGCAGCCCTGCGAACGATAGGCCCGCCGTTTCATCGAAGCCGCACATGATGTTCATTGCCTGAATCGCGTTGCCTGCTGTGCCTTTCATCAGGTTGTCTATTGCCGCTATGACCACGATGCGGCCATTGTCCGGGTCCGCCTCGAAACCAACGTCACAGTAGTTCGAGCCCGAAAGGATCTTCGGCTCCGGATAGCGATAGATACCCTGCTGGTCCTTGACGATGCGCACGAACGGCTCGCTGCCATATTGCGCGCGGAAGATGCGCCATAGTTCCTTGTCGGTCACCGGCTTGCGAACAAAGACGTGCAGCGTCGCCAGGATGCCGCGCACCATTTCAATCGTCGTCACCGACATCAGGACCTTCGAGGTGTCGGTCCATCCCGTTACCATCAGCACTTCGGCGGTGTGGCGATGTCCGGCGGGCGAGAACGAACGCACGCATCCCGACCGCTCGGGATGGTGCGACGCCAGCGAGGGCTTGTTTCCGCCCTCGGATGAGCCGGCCTTGATATCTGCAACGACGCGCTCGATCTCGACCTGCCCGCTCTTTACCAGAGGCAGCAATCCCATGATCGTGGCCGTGGCGTTGCAGCCGGCGCCCGTGGCGTAGCGCGCCGTCTTGAGCTTTTCGCGATTGACCTCGGGGATGCCATAGACGAACTGCTCGAGCAATTCGGGATGCGAATGCGGCTCGCCGTACCACTTCGGATAGTCCGCCGGATTCGACAGCCGGAAGTCCGAGCTCAGGTCAATGACCTTGTCCGCTTTCTTCATGAACTCCGGCATCTTGGCCATCGCCATTCCATGCGGCAGACCAACGAAGAGCACGTCGCACGGTTCGAGCTGCTCGACGCCGCAGAACTTCAGCGTCGTACGCCCGCGCAGGTTGGGATGTACCGACTGGACATACTTGCCCATGTTGGAGTTAGAGGTCGCTTGTTTGACCGTTACATTGGGGTGGTCCAGAAGCAGCCGAAGCGTTTCGCCGCCGGCGTAACCGGAAGCCCCAATGATCGAAGCCGTGATGCGGTTGGACATAATTCGCTATCCTTGGATTTCAATAATAATAGGCGCCAAAGTCTGCGAGCCGGACCGCCATCCGTCAACCGGAAAGACGCCCGGGGGATGAAATAAGTAATGCCACATTTGAATTGATGGCATTGACACAGGCGCAGGAGATTGGGTTCAATCCCGAGAAGGCAGTTTAATATCAAGCGATGGCGCGCGCTCCTGCTGCGTTTTCTTTATCCGCTCCCGCGCAAGGTTTTCATTTTATGTTCTGGCTTTGTGTCTATTCCGCGATTCTGATTCAGACCTTTGTCGCGGCGCTGGCTTTCACGCCGCTGGCGCGCAAGTGGGCGTGGCGATGGGGGTTGGTGGATCATCCGGGCGAACGCAAGGTGCATTGGGTCGCGACGCCGCGGTCGGGAGGGGGCGCCATTTATGCGGCGTTTGTTGGATCGCTGCTGGTTGATTTCCTGATTTTCGCGCTGCTCGTGCACGGCGACTTCGAGGGCGAGCGTCTCGCGCCTTACCGCGCCAATCTGATCAAGGTGGCGCCGGGCTTCATCGCGATTCTGGCGGGCCTGACGATGGTCTTCGCGCTGGGATTCATTGACGACCGCCGCCCGCTGGGGCCGCTGACAAAACTTGCCGGGCAGATCCTCGCAGTCATGCCGTTGCTCTTCACAGGGGTGCGGATTGATCTTTTCCTCCACAACTGGCTGCCGGCGCCGTTGGCCTGGGTGGGCGGCGCGCTCCTGACGATCGCGTGGGTGACGCTGCTGACCAACGCAATGAATTTTCTGGACAACATGGATGGGCTCGCCGGGGGCGTGGGATGCGTCATCAGCCTCGTGCTGGCGGGATTCTCCGTGATGCACGGACATGTATTCATGACGATCGCCTACCTGGCGCTGGCCGGCGCACTGCTGGGGTTCCTGCGCTACAACTGGCGCCCGGCCAGCATTTTCATGGGCGATAGCGGCAGCCTCACCATCGGTTACGCGCTGGCGGCCCTGACGATCAACTCGCGATTTTATGAAGCCGCATTCAAGGACGATACCGGCGCAATCGTGGAAGCCGGCGCACGGACAGGGCTGGCGGTCCTGATTCCGTTGATCGTGATGGGCGTGCCGATCTTCGACACCGTCTCCGTCGTTTTCATCCGCTGGCGGCGCGGCGCTCCCTTGATGAAAGGCGACACAAACCACCTCTCGCATCGGCTGGTCGCGCTGGGATTCAGCAAGCCGCAGGCCGTCGCGTTCATCTGCGTTTTGACCCTCGTGACCGCGCTCATGGCGCTGCCGTTGCGCTATCTACCGCTGGCGCCCGCCCTGCTTCACATCGCCGGCGTGGGCGCGCTGTTTGTCTTGATCTTCATCATGGAGCGCGTCGCCCGGCGCAAGGTTGAGAAATAGTTTTCGGCGGACCCCGGCGAATCTTTCTGAAAATTCTGCCATGAAAAAACGCCTCCTCGACATGCGATATTGGGGTCCTGTGGTATTGCTCCTATGGCCCTTTGTCTATCTCTATGAATATGTGGTTCCCGTTCATGGGCTGTTTTTGCAGATTGGCAATGATTTCGGGGTCTCCTTTTATAACTACAACTTCTATCTGCTATCGCATCTCGCGCGATTCCGTTTTCCGATGTGGTCGCCTTCGGAGGCGGTGGGGTTTCCTTTTTTCTCCAATTTCCTCACGCAAGCTTTCTATCCGCTCAATCTCCTTCAGGCGTTGCTCTATCGCTGCCTCGGGGGCTATCACATTTATTTCTATCAGCTCTATACGATCCTGGCCGTCAGCCTGTTTTCGCTCGGGCTTTTCTGTTGGCTCCAGAGCATGCGCATCAGCCCGCGCGCCGCGCTGATGAGCGCGCTGGTCATGTCCGTCAGTTTCAAAATCACGGAAACACTGCGCTTCCCCAACTCCATCCATACGGCGGCCTGGTATCCTTGGATTCTGTTCGCCATCAATGAAATCCTGAAGGCGAAAACGCTTCGGCGTCGCATGGGCATGGGCGCGATTTTATTCTGCTCGATCTTGTGTGTCCTGACGGCGGGCTATCCTTATTTCATTTACTATTTCATTTTCCTGTTTGCGCCTTATCTGCTGCTTTTGCTCTGGCCTTCATTCCGGAAGATTCTTTTATGCGATGAGCCCATAGTCTGGAAACCCGCCCTCGGTACGATTTTGCTTTCGGGAGGCGCGGCGCTTGTGATTTGCCTGCCTTATATCAGCCACGGCTGGGCGCTCATGGCGCAATGCGCCAACCGTGGCGGGAGGAATTTTGCATTCTCAACCGCGCATGAATTTACCGTGATGGACAGCCTGGGATGTCTGTTTTATCCTCCCGCCGCCCAGACCGAAGGATGGTATTACTTCAGCGGATTGGGGGCGCTCCTGATCGCGTTTTATTTCGCCGCCAAAAGCACATCCGCGTTCTCGCACAAGGGAGTGAAAATATTTTTTCTGCTTTGGATGGCGACGATTTCTTATGTCACATACGGCCGCTATTCCTATCTCTTCATGTTGCTTTGGAATGCCATGCCCGGCTTCAGCAGTCTGCGCGTCTGGGGACGGTTGAACATCATTCTTGTTCCGATCTTCGCCTGGCTGCTGGCGCTGGCCTACGATCAATTCGAGTCGCGCCTCACGTCCGACGGCTCTGCCGAACGCCGGAAGAAATCGCGCGGCCTCCTCGCCGGCGTCGCAACCTTCTATGCCGTGATGCTTTCTTTCCAGCTCGCGGCGTTTTTCAGGGGATACGAGGATGAGTACTGGCGCCGTATTCCGTCCATCCTGCAATACACCAAATCAGTCTTTATCCTGTCGGGCGCCATTGCCTTCGCAGGGCTCATGGGCATGATGGCTTTCTGCCCGAAAATTGCGCCTTCCTCCTCGAAGCTTCTGACAGCGATAGCTCTGGCCTTTGCGCTTTTTTGCGCCGCCGACATGCACAGCCTCGGAGCGCGCATTTGGGTGACAGGCCCCCGGCCCATGGGGCAATGGGATACCATGAACTTGTCCGAGCACTATCAGCGCTCCTTTTCCACGCCGCGATTCAGTTGGCGACCATTCCTGTCGTTCGGCCCCGACTACAACACAGCTATTCAGCGGGATTTCTATTATGCAAGACTTTCGGATTTCCTGGACCGGACCGCCGGAGAAAAGGAAGCCCGGGAACGCTTGTTCGGAGTCAAAGACGGAAAAAAAATGTACTTCTCCCGGTCATTGAATCATGAAACCGTCCAGTCGTTTTTGGAGGATGCGGACCACTATCCGGATACGGGGCGACTTCTTGAATACTCCGGAAACCGCCTGCTATGGGAAATCCAGGCGCCATGCAGCGGCTATCTGAGTTTCATTGACAATTGGGATCCGGATTGGCGGGCGGAGATAGACGGCAAACCGGCGCCCATTGAGAGACTCTTCGGCGCCTTCAAGTCCGTGGCGCTGGCGCCCGGCCCTCATCGCATTGAATTCGACTATCGCCCCGGGTTATTCGCAAAGAGCATCAAGAAGTAATCCTCAGACTAGCAGCGCAACGGCGAAGAGGCAAAGATGGGCTTCGTAATTAAGCCTTGACCCGCAGGCGCCAGAAAAATTAACATCAGTTTGTTGAACGCAAGGAACGGAGAGAGCGGCTATCCATGCAGCGCATGATAATAAAAAAAGAGTTTGCTTATGCCCGGCGCCCGACGCCGAAGCGCCATGCTGCGATTGCTCCGCGTTGCGTTGGCGCCGCCCTACTGCGACTTTCGGGAATACTCCTCCATATCCCCCTGGGTCAGGGCGCCGGCTGAGTCCGGAATTATTCATCCGAGTGATTTCAACCCCCTGACCCGCAATGGCCAGGGGGTTTTTCATTGAAATCGCAAGCGCAAAGGAAGCATCGTCTTCGCGGTTTGCCGGACGGGCTTCCGAAAAAATCAAGAAAGGAGCGCTCCCATGTGCGCCCAATCCAGCAGTACGATCCGTCCCCAATCTCCCAAAGCCGCGCGCCAGCCGTTCTTCTATGACATCACGCTGCGCGACGGCAACCAGGCGCTGCGCAAGCCCTGGAACACCCAGGAGAAGGAGGTCGTCTTCCGGCGGCTACTGGAACTAGGCGTGCAGGGCGTCGAGGTGGGATTCTCCGGCGCCAGCGACATGGACTTCGAGGCGTGCGCCGCGTTGTCGGAAATCGCGCCCAAGGACGTGGTGATTTCCGGCCTGGCGCGCGCGATGGAACGCGACATCCGCAAGGTGGCCGAAGCCATCGTCAAAGCGCCGCGCCAGCGCATTCACACCTTCATCGCCATGAGTCCGTTCAACATGGAAAACGTCCTGCGCAAGAAACCCGAAGACGTCGCGCGCATTGCGGTCGAAGCCGTTGGAATCGCAGCCTCGTTCATGAAACCGCACGGAGGCGAGGTGCAATTCAGCGCCGAGCACTTCGGCGATTGCGGCGAAAATTTGCCGTGGGTCATCGAAACTTTTCAGCGCGTAATCGCTGCCGGTGCGACGGTGATCAATCTGCCCAACACCGTCGAACGCACGCGCCCGTCGGCGTTTGTCGCGATGGTCAAGCAGGTGGTCAAGGCGCTGCCAAAGCACGTGACGGTCGCCGTGCATTGCCACAACGATCTGGGCATGGCCTCGGCGACGACGGTGGAAAGCTACTTCGCCGGCGCCCGCCAGCTTGAATGCAGCCTGAACGGTCTGGGCGAGCGCGCGGGCAATACGAATATCTTCGAGGTGGCCGTCGCGTTGCACAATTGCGGCGTCGCGGCGCCGCTGAACATGAAGGCGATCTATCCCATCGCTCTCGAAGTGTCCGAGATGTCGGGCGTGCCGATTCACCAAAAAGCGGCGTTGATCGGCGCCGACGCGATGGCGCATCGCAGCGGCATCCATCAAGACGGCGCGACCAAGACGAAGGATATGGAGAAGGGCGCGTATCGCCCGATCCATCCTTCGCTGATTGGACGCGAAGGGGCGGAGTTCCTGGGATTCACGAGCCAATCGGGCAAGACCGCCGTTTATGAAATCATCAAGTCGGCGGGCTGGCCGATCACCATCGAAGAGGCCGCCGAGTTGCAGCCGCGTCTGAAGTCGCTTTCCGAAACCAAGGGCGAGCTGCCGCTGGACGTCATCATTCGGACTTATCGCGACGCCATCAACACCGTGGCCGGGCCGTTCCAGTTTCTCGATATGAAGCGCGTATTGGAAAGCGAACTGGCGCAGGGGCGGGAGAAGTATGTCTTTCGCTTCAAACAGGAAGGCAAAGAGATGGAGGCCGCCGGGGAGGGCGACGGTCCGATTGACGCCACGTTCAACGCGCTCAAGAGCATTGGCTTCGCGCTGGAGTTGACGCACTATCAGCAAGTTGCGCTGGCGGAGGAACGCGACGGCGCGGCGGCGGAGGCCATGTCGGTGATGCGGCTGCGGCGTCCGGGAGGCAAGGATGAAATTCTTTGCCGCGGGATAGACACGGATACACGCCGCGCGAACGTCAAGGCGATCTTTAACGGCCTTAATCGCCTCGTGCGTTAAAAAGATATGAGCGAGGCTGGAATTAACCGGCTTTAGCGTAAAGAGCAGGACCAACCATTTTAATGTAGGCGCTTTGGGTCAGCTCGAAAATCGCAATGCCGACACTTTTTTGGGAGACATCCACATGGCCTTGCTTGGACACTTCGACGGCGATTTCATTGGGCGACATGGCTCTGTTTTCCAACACGGCGAGAATAGCCCGTTGGATGGCGCAATGCGGCATGCGTCCCGCCAAAGACAGACCATGCGAGGCCTGACTTGAGAAGACGGGGATTCTGCGCCGGCTGGCGCGAGATTTTTTCTTTATTTCATTGGTTTTCGCCGGCGCGGGCAAAGGGAAGACGATCTCGCCGATTTCAGTCCGCTCCTTGCGTTGTTTGATGTAGTTGGTTAAATCGGCAATCAATGATTCCCTTTTCGAGTCGAAGGGGATGAGGCCACTATTGCCCGGAGTGGCGACGGCAGCGGGAAGAGAAGAAAAGGATCTCATTTTTACCCAAACTCCATGGCGAAATTATTATTCGGAACAATGAACGGTCAAAACTATCCATTACTGCGAATTATAATCAAGCAAAAAATGAGCCACACCTAAAAAAATTTTCAAACCCTGTAATCCTCAAATTAGCCGTCCATTATGCATTGAAATGCAGTCGGTATTCTCAAAAGCCCAATGGGTAGCTGTGGATTGACTTAGCGTATCTTAGAATTGTATCGGCATGTCACGAACCCCTTGCGTAAATGTGTCATTTGTTATCAAACGGACTCAACGCCGGAAACCGGGTTGGCCCCAGGCGCTGCTCCTTTTGGGAACAATCTGTGCATTTTTGGTAATGCTGAATTGCGGAAAAGCTCAGAAACAAAACGTCTTTTCGCATGACAGCGCCGGCAAATCTTTATTCAAAAATGTCTCTCTCTCATCCAGCAAAATCAAGGTCTATGAGCGCCTTCAGATCAATATGCAGCTCAATGCGACGCCCCAAAATCCATTCGATGCGGATGAGATTCGGGTGGATGTTCAGGTCAAATGTCCGGAGCGGAATGAAGAATGGTCCGCTCCGGCATTTTGGTATCAGGATTTTCAGGCGCCAGTCACCAGCGCGAGCATCGCCACCAGCGCGAGCATCGCTACCAGCCCGAGCAGCGCGCTCGAAGCCAAAGGCGATCCGCAATGGCAGGCGCGTCTATCATTCCCAAAACCGGGCCGCTATCAACTGACATTCACCGCCAGGGACGGCCGAGGCTCGAGCACGACGGGACCGATAACGATCTCTGTTACTCAGGCGGACGTGGCCGGCATGATCCGCTGTCATCCCAAAGACCATCGCTATTTTGCGTCGGACCGGGGCGAGACGTGGTTTCCCGTCGGCTTCAACACATGCTGGGGCGAATTGAATGGGCTCAAACGCGGCTTCCTTGCTTATGCCGAATTGTTTGACCGGATGGACAAAAATGGCTGTAATCTCGGGCGGCTGTGGCTAGCCCCAAGTTGGACCGACCTTTCGATGCGGAATAAAGAAACCGGATTCGATCGCATTAATCTGGCCAACGCATGGCGGCTGGATCAGGTTTTGCGCGAAGCGGAAGCCAGAGACATTCGCTTGATGATGTGCATCGAAAGCTTCAACATCCTGCTGCCGGAAAAAATCAGCTCGCTGGGAACATTCGAGAGAGAGCCGGATTGCCAGGCCAACGGCGGACCGATTCTAAAGCCGGTTGAATTTTTCACCAATGCCGCGAGCCAAAAGGCTTTCCGCAACCGCCTGCGATATCTGGTCGCGCGCTATGGCTATAGCCCAAGTGTGTTTGCATGGGAGTTGTGGAATGAAGCGGACTTGATGGATGGATATGACCCCAAGATCGTGCGCGCCTGGCACAAGGAGATGACGCAATGTCTGCGCCGCCTGGACCCCTGGCGCCATCTGATCACAACCAGCCTGAGCCGCGCTCCCGGGGACCCGGAATTGGATGCGCTGCCTGATTTGGACTTCATCCAATCGCACAGCTACAGCTCGCGCGATCCGGTCGCGGACTTCGAACGCAATCGCCTCCAAAACAAGGCTGCGCTCAACAAGCCTTGGCTGGTTGGCGAGTTCAGCGTCACGCCCGCCTCCGGCGAGGATAGCGCCTTGCTCGATCCATCAGGCATTCACCTGCGCCAGGCCCTTTATGCCTCGGTGGGGCAGATGCAAGCCGGCACGCCCATGAGCTGGTGGTGGGATTCCTATATCGAGACGCGAAACCTCTATCCATTGTATCGAGGTTTTGCGCAATGGATCGCGGGATTCGATTTTGCCGCGCAGGCGGTTCAACCCATTCATGCGCGGGTGGCAATGGAGGGAGAGCCGCTCCAAGGAGCGACGTCGCAGTCTGCAACCAACTTGAGGCCTTCGCGCGGCCAATACTTTTCGCCTGTTAATATCGTTCCGTCCGCCGAATCCTGGAAGGCGGGCGCTCCCGAGGCGCCCAATCGGCCGGCCCAGGTTATGATCGGACAGAACGGCGCCGTCAGCGGCAACCTGCCCCTCTCGCGGATTCTGCACGGCTGGGAGGCCCATCCCGATTGGCATAATCCCGTCATCTTTTATCTCAATGCCCCGCAGGCGACGGTCTTGGGGATCGAAGTGGGCGACGTCTCGGGCTATGGAGGGGCGTATCTGCGCGTATGGGTAGATCGTCTGGCGGCGGGCGTCTGGGATTTTTTTGATGCCGACGGCAGGGAGACGACGGACACGCTGACGCAATATCGCGGCGTCTATCGCGTTGCGGTTCCCGCCGGGCAACGCGTTGTGATTGTTGAAAACGCAGGCGTGGACTGGCTGCAGGTGAAGGGTTACTTTATCCTGGACGCGGCGTCGTCCGCTTCGGCGCCGTTGAAGGTCTGGGGCGTTCAAGGCAAGGACCGGGCGCTGGCATGGATCATGAATGCAGGCTATAACTGGCACACGGCGCATAATGGCTACGCGCCGCCGGTCCGCCGCAACGCCAGGATCATTCTGGACAAGCTCCCGGCAGGGATATGGACGGTGGAGTTTTGGGATACGCAGAAAGGGCAGGCGATGCGGAGCGGGGAATATCGCGTCAACGAGGAAGAAAGCCTGGCGATTCCGCTTCCGGATATTGCCTCGGATATTGCGTTGCGCCTGACCGCAGGCAAGGCGGGGCAGTGATGGGGCTTGGGAGGAAAGAACCACAAAGACGAAGGGCTGAACAAGGCAGCTAACGCCATCCATAGAGCCGATGCTGAATGATATATTCAGCCACCCGTCGCGGCAGCAGCTCATAGGGCATGTGGCCCTGCGCCAGCCGTTCACGGATATCCGTGCTATTGATATCCGGCAGGATGAAGCGCCGGGAACCGACCGCCTCGGATAAGGTAGCCTCGCCCAGCCGCGGGATGATCAGGAGCGGCGCTAGTTGCTGAAGGCGCGAATAATCTTTCCATTTGTGGACTTCATCCAGGATATCCGATCCGACCATCAGCAGGAAGGAATCCCGGGGGTAAAACCGCGCCAACTCGTCGAGCGTATCCACCATGTAGCTGACGCCCGCGCGCGCACCTTCGATGTCGCTGACTTCCACGCGAGAGAGAACTCCCTCAACGGCCAGCCTGCACATTGCAAGACGATGTTCGAACGGCGTCAGCGGCTTGTCGAAAGCATGGCGCGCGCACGGGATCATCATCACGCGTCCGGCGTCGGTGCAGGAAAGCGCGTAAGCGCAGGCCATCACATGGGCCAGGTGAGGAGGATCGAAGCTGCCGCCGAAGATTGCGGTTTTCATAGACGGCAATAATCAAGGATGAACGGCGGCGCAGTCAAAGCGATTTTCATGGAATTTTCACAGAATTTTGCGTTGACCGCGTCGGCGCGTCTCCTTAGCATCTGTGGGCCGCGGGGTTCGGTTATATACACCATCCTATCAGTGATTCGGGTTTGCCATGAAAGCCATTGAAACCCAAGGTCTAACCAAGACCTACATCCAAGACTTCCTGGGAATCGAACATGGACGGATCAAGGTCCATTGGCGCAACCGCAAGGTCCATGCGCTGAAAGACTTGAATCTGACCGTGGAAGAGGGCGAGATATTCGGCATGCTTGGGCCCAACGGCGCAGGCAAGACCACCGCGATCAAGATTCTGATGGGCATTCATTTCCCAACCAGCGGCGAGGCTTGGATCATGGGCCGTCCGCTGGGCGACAAGAAAGTCAAAGAGCATATCGGTTTCCTGCCGGAGAATCCTTACTTCTATGATTATTTGACGGGGTATGAATTCCTGAATTTCTACGGCCAGCTGTATGGCATGCCCCGGTCCGTGCGGCTCAAGAAGATCGAGGAGATGTTCGCTCTGGTCAAGCTGCCGGAACACGCGCCCAATCTGCCTCTGAAGGGCTACTCCAAAGGTATGTTGCAGCGCATCGGCCTGGCGCAGGCGCTGCTCAACGATCCCAAGATCGTCTTTCTCGATGAGCCGCAGTCGGGCCTGGATCCTCTGGGCCGCAAAGAAGTCCGCGACATCATCATCGGCCTGAAGCAGCGGGGAATGACGGTTTTCTTTTCCTCGCATATCCTTTCGGACGCCGAGGTGATTTGCGACCGCGTGGGCATCATCAACCGCGGCGAGCTGATCAACATCGGGCGCCTGAACGAGTTGCTCCAGACGGGCGTGAAGGAATATGAAATCGTGGCGGCGGACTTGAAGCCTCAGGACATCGAGGCGCTGCGGCAGAAATCCTCGCGCTGCGTGTCGGGCAGGGAAAACGTTCTATTCGCCGCCGAGAGCGAGGACCGCGCGCGCCAGATCGTGCAGGCGCTGATGCAGACGGGCGGGCGGCTGGTCAGCTATACGCCCCGCAAAGAAACCCTCGAGGAATTCTTCATCGGAAAGGTAACGGGCCCCTCCAATGAGTAAGGTCTTTGCCATCGCCATCAATACATTCCGCGAAGCGGTGCGCAACCGCATCCTGTACATCATCCTCATCTTCGCCATCCTGATGCTGGTTTTTTCGGGCGTGCTGAAGAACTTCACGATCAGCGACGATCAGCGCATGATCCAAAATTTCGGCATGGCGGCCATCAATCTGTTCGGCGTCCTGATCGCCATCTTCATCGGCATCACGCTGATCTACAACGAGCTGGAGAAAAAAACGATCTACACGATCGTCTCCAAGCCGATTGACCGCAGCCACTTCCTGCTGGGCAAATACTTCGGCTTGCTGCTGACCATATACGTCAACGTCCTGATCATGACGCTCTTCTTTCTGATCGCCCTTCATTGGCAGGAAATGACGTCGTTTGACGCGATGCAAAATTATCTCTGGGTGGGCGACGGCAAAGGCGGCTTGAGTTTGCGCATGCCGGTCAGCGTCTTTTATATCTGGACGGCGATCCGGGCGGTGGCCTTTGGCGTGGCGACTTTCCTGGGATTATATACGCCGGCCTTTGCCGCGGGCATCATGGCGACGACGTGGATGACCTGCCTGGAGCTGGCGATCATCACCGCCTTCGCCTGCATGTATTCGTCGTTCTCGACGCCGACGTTGAGCGCGTTCTTCACCGTGTTCACCGTGGTTTGCGGACGGTTGAGCGTCGAGTTGTATTACTTTGCCGTCATGCTGGCGCAAAAGGCCGGCGGATATGAAAAACTGCTCCCGGGGCAAAAAACGTGGTACAATGTGTCCATTGGCGCCTTCCACGTCATCCCCAATCTGGGATTGTTCAACCGGCGGGAAGCGGTGATCTATCCTGAGACGGGATGGGATATGATCCCTTATACGATCGCCTACGCCGTCGCCTATTCCGCGGCGGTCTTATGTCTTTCCATCCTGATCTTCCGCCGGAGGAACTTCAAATGATTCCGGCCGCAGAGAATCAGAATCCCGATCCAACGCCTGAAAAGCGTCCTGCGGATCGCCCCAAGTCCAGGGCCTGGCGGAACACCGGAGTCTGGGTGGCCGCCGCGGCGATGATTCTTTGCGCCGTGTATGTCGTGGGCTTCCAGCGCCGCTACGTCAAAACCCTGAAGACCTTGCGCCCCTATCAGGGAGTCCTATATTCGGCCAAAGATGGGGAGCGGTTGATTCCGCTCTCCGTGGGATATCGCCTGCCGCTGTCGGACTTCCTTTTCATGCGCTCGATCCAGGCTTTTGGCGGCATGTTCCGCGGCGTGCGCAACTACCAATCGTTGTTTAATTTGTTTTTTGTCATCACAGACCTGGATCCCAAATATATTGACGTTTATAAGTTCGGCAATCTGGTGATGGGCGATGAGGGCGGCCAGCAAGAACAGGGAATCGAACTCTTGGACAAAGGCATGATCTTGAATCGCGATAAATACCGGCTGCCGTATGAAGCCATGTATTGCCTGATGTATCAGATGGCGGAGACGGACCGAAACAGGCAGCGGGCATTGTTCTATATCAAAATGGCCATGAAATCGAAAGACGCTCCGGATTGGCTCCCCCGCCAGCTTCCTGATATACTGGCGAAAAAGGGCAAGTACCATCAGGCCATCCGCTATGGGCTTCAGGGGTATCTCGAAGCGCTGGATCAACGGCAACCGGTGTTGATCGGCGTCTATTATCGCCGTCTGCTGAGCACCATTCACAACTGGCAGCTTGACTCGCTGCTGAAGGAAGCCATCGCCTTCAAGAAGGCTCACGGACGCGATATCGCTTCCGTCCGGGAATTATTCGAAGCAAATCCTCCATTCGAATATGAAACTCTGGACATGCTCCGGGTGCGCCAAATCGTAATGAATTATGAAGCGAATGGCAAAAAACTGACGCCAGATCTTGAAAAAATTTTTCAACTCTGCACCAACGTAACGCACGAGCAGCCGTATGACGCTCGGATACTGGACGATCCCCTGCGGCTCAATGACCGCCCGCCTTACATGGTGATGTTTGGCTATAACTCCGGCGACCGGTTCAATTTCATCCAGAGCGAAGAAGACGTGATGGGTTATCTGGAACGCTACCTGCCCCAAATGCGCGCCAAGCTGCAGGAGTACTGGAAGCGCGAAAAAAAACTGCCGGTGCGATTTGAAGACGTCCTGCCGCCTGGCTCCGTGGTCATGCGCGAGCCCTTCGGCGGCAAATGGATTTATGAGCCAGGGCTGATGACCGGCAAGATGGATACGTGGAACAGAGCTATCTTCCGCTCCTCGATGCATCCTGACAAATAAGCAGGACTCATCGCCCCTGCGATGGAAACAAACTGGAACATATCCGCAAATGAAAGCACAGGGAATCATGACGAAAATTGTGCGCAAGGAACTGCTGTCACCCACGGTAAAACTCTTCGAAATTGAAACGCCTCACATCGCGCGCAAAGCGCAGCCCGGGCAATTCGTTATCGTCCGCGTCACGGAGGAAGCCGAACGCATCCCGCTGACCATTGCGGATTTCAACCGCGAAAAAGGAACCATCACGATCATCGTCCAGGAGATCGGCGCCTCGACCAAGAAAATCGCCGCCTGCGAACCGAGCGCCGGCTTTGCGGGCGTCGTCGGGCCGTTGGGCGTTCCCACTCACATACAATCGCTGGGGACGGTCGTCTGCATCGGCGGCGGCGTGGGGATCGCCTGCATCTACCCAATCGCGCGCGCCTACAAGGAGGCGGGCAATCAACTGATCTCCATCATCGGCGCCCGTTCGAAAGACCTGCTGATCTACGAAAAAGAGATGGGCGCGATCAGCGACGAACTGATCGTCACCACCGACGACGGATCGCACGGGCTCAAAGGACTGGTCACCGAGCGGTTGAAGGAAGTGATCGCGCGCGGCAAAAAGATTGACATGGTTTTCTCCGTCGGCCCGACGATCATGATGCGTTTTGTCGCTGAGACCACGCGCCCCCACGGCATTCCCACCTGGTGCAGCCTGAATCCCATCATGGTGGACGGCACGGGCATGTGCGGCGGATGCCGGGTCAGCGTCGGCGGACAGACGAAGTTCGCCTGCGTGGACGGCCCGGACTTCGACGCGCATCAGGTAGATTTCCCGGAGCTGATGGCCCGCCAGCGCGCCTATTACCATGAGGAGCAATGCCGGCTGAACTCATTTGCGGCATGATGACGCATGATAATCTTTCATTGGTTTTTTCGCAAAATGAATGAAGGAGTGGGCGCAT
>JAPLSP010000108.1 GCA_026398575.1 Candidatus Sumerlaeota bacterium
GTTTATGACCTTCGCAAATATGAGACCTATCAGTGGTGGTATGCGAAAACATTCTCCACGCCGGCGATGGGCGAAGGCGAGCGCATCGAGCTGGTGTTCGATGGATTGGATTGCATCGCCGAGATCTGGTTGAACGGCAAAAAAATCGGCGCGGCCGATAACATGTTCATCCAACACCGATTTGATATCACGGATGGGCTGAGAGGCCGGATCAGCGGCAAGGACAGCAAGGACAACAGGGACCGAAAGGACGTCAACGACCGCGCGAAACAGAGCGACAGCGAAGTGAGCAATGAGCTTTATGTCCGCATTTTTTCGCCCATCCTGGAGGGGCGCAAATATACGCGCGAATCGCTGGGGACGCGGTCGGACGCTGCGCCTGAAGCCGTCAACATCCGTAAGGCCGCTCATCAGTATGGCTGGGATATTCTGCCGCGGATCGTCAGCGGCGGCATCTGGCGCGATGCGAAAATTGAAGTCATCTACCCCACCCGCTGGAAATCGGTCTATTGGGCCGTCAAGGCGGTTAATGTCTCGCAGAAAACCGCCGATGCGCTGCTGGATTGGGAATTCGCCAGCGACCGCTTGAATATTGACGACCTGAAAATGCGCCTTATCCTCGAAAAAGACGGCGCCGTCCGCTACGACGAAACCAAACCCGTCTATACCACGTGCGGGCGCTGGCAGCTGGTGCTCAAGAACGCGGAATTATGGTGGCCGCGAAGCTACGGCGCCGCTGCGCTCTATAACCTCCGCCTTCAACTGCTCGAATCGAATGGCGCCGTCATTGACGAATTTGCGCGCCGCGTTGGCGTGCGCAAGGCCGAGCTCATCCGCACCGATATCACCACCCCCGAGCAGCCCGGCGAATTCGTGTTCAAGGTGAACGGAGAAAAAATCTTCGTCCGCGGCACGAACTGGGTTCCGCTCGACGCCCTCCACAGCCGCGACCGCGAATGGCTGCCGAAGGTCTTCCCGATGGTCACGGACCTGAACTGCAACATGATCCGCTGCTGGGGCGGGAACGTTTATGAGAGCGATGAGTTCTTCGACCTGTGCGATGAGAACGGCGTCATGGTCTGGCAGGATTTCGCGATGGCCTGCACCCTCTATCCGCAAAACAGCGAATTCGCGCAAAAGATCGAGAAGGAAGCGCGCAGCGTTGTCTTGCGCCTGCGCAATCATCCCTCGCTCGTCCTGTGGGCGGGCAACAATGAAAATGACGCGTCGCTGCGATGGGGCAGCGGGCAGGAGGGCATAGACCCCAACTCGGATGTCATCAGCCGCCAGGTGCTGCCTTCCATCGTGAGGCAGTTCGATCCACTGCGCCCCTACTTGCCGAGTTCGCCCTATTGCGGTCCCGAACTTTTCAAGAAGGCGGGCATTGACGAATCGCTAATGCCCGAAGTTCACCTCTGGGGTCCGCGCGGATACTATAAGGCGCCCTTCTACACCAAGGTGAACGCGCACTTCGTCAGCGAGATCGGCTATCACGGCTGTCCCAGCCGCGAGTCAATCGAACAGATGATGGCGCCCGCGTTCGTCTATCCCTGGACCCCCGATGGAAAATGGAACGGTCAATGGCAGGCCAAAGCCGTGAACTCGCATCCCCTATCCACGGCGCACATCACGCGAAACGATCTGATGACCAACCAGATCATAAGCCTCTTCGGCGAGTCGCCCAAGGATTTGGATAAATTCATCCTCGCCTCGCAGATCGTCCAGGCCGAGGCGAAGAAATATTTCATCGAGATGTGGCGCATGGACAAGTTCCGCAAAACCGGCATTATCTGGTGGAACCTGCGCGACGGCTGGCCGATATTGTCCGACGCGATCGTGGACTACTATAACCGCAAGAAACTGGCTTACGACTATATCAAGCGCGTCCAGACGGATGTTTGCGTGATGATCGGCGATACCAAAGAAAATGCAGGCGCCGCTGCAGACGCCGCGAAGGATAGCGCGCATCCCATTGTTGTGGTCAACGACACCCGAACTGAATCGAAAGGCTCTTTCACCGTGAAAGACGCCTCTAGCAACGAGCCGCTCTTCAGCGGAAACTTCACCGTCCCCGCCAATGGCAAAATCACTGCCGGGACCATCCCCAAAGCCGCGAAGCAGTCTCTCTGGTTGATCGAATGGAGAATCGGCGAAAGCGCCTACCATAACCACTATCTTGCTGGCGAGCCGCCATTCAATTTTGGGGAATACTCAAAATGGCAAGAAGTTCTTTACAGGTCAATGAAATAGGTTTTTAGTTTGCGTTGGCGGGGCAAGCAGCGCTATTGGCATCTCTTGTCACCGGGCAGGGTAGCTATCCTGGAAGTCGGCTTTGAAAAACGAAATATGAAAAAGCGGATATATATCGAAACTACAGTGGTGAGTTACTTCACGGCCAGGCCAAGCCGCGATCTACTGGTTGTTGGACATCAGCAGGCCACGCATGAGCTGTGGCCCATGCTGTTTTCTGAATATGAAACGTATGTTTCCGCCTTGGTCTATGAAGAAGCCGGAAAGGGCGACCCAAGCCAGGCAGCGGCCAGACTTGAAGCCATCCGGCTGTTCCGAATGCTTGACGTAGATGAGAAGGCGCGTGCCTTGTCTGAGAAGATTGTAGCCGAAAAAGGCATACCAGATGAGTATCCTGAAGACGCCCTTCATATTGCCATTGCGGCAATCAATGGAATCCAAGTGATAGTGACATGGAACTTCGCACACATTAACAATCCTTTTACCAGAATGATGGTCCGGCAGAGTGTAGAAAACGAGGGATACTCTTGTCCCGAAATCTGCTCACCCGAGGAGCTGCTGGAGGTGGACAAATGAAAGATCCTATCGTTGAGGAAGTCCGGAAATATCGAATGGAACACACGAAAAAGTTCGGTGGCGATCTTGCTGCTATTTGCGCCGATTTGCGCGCTATTCAGAGCGCGTCAGGGCATGAGGTTGTACGCCTTCCTCCGCGCAAACTGGTATCAGCAAAGGCGAACCAGCGGCATAAGAGCTCGCGCGGATGAAGACGATCTCTTCTAAATGGCCTATGGCAGTGCGCTCGTCCTAAGCGCCAGAAATATGGCCAATCGCGAGAGGAGACTATATGACCGCTAAAATGCCACAGTTTAATTCCATTTCGGAGCTGGTTGACTTTTTTGACACTCATGATATGGGAGAGTATGATCTGCCGGAAGCGCAGTTCGACGTGGACATTCAGAAGCGCGCATGTCTCATTGCGGTTGATGGGGCGCTGATGAAAAAGCTGTCTCACGCGGCCAAGGCCCAGCATCTCTCGACGGAAGCGCTTGTCCAGATGTGGCTTGAGGAAAAAGTTGCTCACGCGGCTTGAGCGACGCTGTCCTGCGCCATTCGCAATTATGCCAAATTACAGCAATTCAGATCGGAGAACGCCATGACCATCAACATGAACCGCCGCCGGTTTCTGGGAACTACTGCGGGCGCAACTGCGAGCGCCGGGATTTCCTGCCACCTGGCAAAAGCCATTCCACTATTGGGCGCAGGCTTGGCGCCAACGATTGTTCATGCGGAAAATGAGAAGCCGGCCTTGCTTGGCGGCAAACCCGCCTTATCCGCTGAAAAGCCGGTCCTGCTCGGCGGCAAGCCGGCGCGGACGGAGGCGTTTCCATCCTGGCCCGTCATTGCTGAAAACGACGAGAAGGCTTGGATGGACGTGTTGCGCAGCCGCAAATGGTTTCGGGGTTACGGCGATCAGGTGAACCGCTTCGAGGAGGCGTACGCAAAACTGACCGGCGCGAAACACTGCGTAGCCGCCGCCAACGGCACGAGCGCCTTGTTCGCGGCGCTGGGCGCGCTGGAAGTCGGCCCGGGGGATGAAGTTATCCTTCCGCCCTATACCTTCGTCGCTACGCTGAACGTCATCACGCTTCAGTATGCCCTGCCCGTCTTCGTTGACACCGATCCGGAGACGTTCCAGATAGACGCCCGCAAGATCGCAGCCGCCGTCACCGAGCGCACGGCTGCGATTCTCCCCGTGCACATCGGCGGCTCGGCGGCGGACCTCGACGCCATTCTGGCCGTGGCGAAGAAACGCAAACTGCCCGTCGTGGAAGACGCCTGCCAGGCGCATTTCGCCGAGTGGCGCGGACGCAAGGTGGGGACGTGGGGCGACGCCGGCTGCTTCAGTTTTCAGGCGAGCAAGAACCTGAACTGCGGCGAAGGCGGAGCGATTTTGTGCAATGACGGCGAGCTAGCCGAGAAGTGCTACGCCTTCCACAACAACTGCCGCGTTCGCAACGCCACCACCTATAAATTCCCCCATCTCGGAAGCCGTGGCGTGAATTCGCGGCTCACGGAGTTCCAGGCCGCGCTGCTCATGTCGCAAATGACGCGGCTGGAAGAGCAGTCCAAGACCCGCGGGCAAAACGCGCAATACCTTACCGGCATGTTGAAGGAAATTCCTGGCATCGTCCCCGCGAAGATGTATGAAGGCTGCACGCGCAACGCCTATCATCTCTACATGTTTCGCTATCAATCGGATGGCTTCGCCGGTCTGCCGCGCGCCAAATTCCTCAAGGCTCTGGGCGCGGAGGGCGTTCCCTGTATGTCCGGTTATTCGCCGCTCAATAAGGAGCCATTCGTCAAAGCGACGCTCAAGACGCGCGCCTACCAGAAGATTTATCCGCCGGAAATCCTCGCCGCCTGGGAGGAACGCACGCAATGCCCGGTGAACGACCAACTCTGCCAGGAAGCCGTATGGTTCACTCAAACCCTGTTCCTCGGCTCACGCTCTCACATGGAGCAAATCGCCGAAGCCATTCGCAAAATTCAGGCTCATGCGGCTGAATTAGGCAAAGCCTGAAGCACAAACGGGCGCCCGACATAACCCTGATCTTTCATCTTCTTGTATGTAGCGTCGAGTGGTAGGCCGCTCCGCTCCGCCGGACGGCCCCGCGCGCCATTGCAGTTCGGCGGCTTACCGA
>JAPLSP010000016.1 GCA_026398575.1 Candidatus Sumerlaeota bacterium
CAGAGCACTAAACAGCGGCGCAAAGTCCGCCAGGAGCCTGTCGGATTAGTGTGTTGATCTCGCCGGCGCCGGTATGACAGAATAAGGGGAACAGCATATAATATAAAGATGCGGGAGGATATCTGTGGAAAGCGACGAAGAAACGAAGAGCATAAAAGTTGGCGTCAATTTTGTCACTCCCTTGGAAACGAATGCCTATGTTGTCTGGGATGAGGCTACCCAAGACGGCGTATTGATTGATCCCGGCGAATTCTCATATCCGATTCGTTCGCTCATCGCCTCCGAGCAATTGAAGATTCATTATATCCTCATCACGCACGGGCATTTCGATCACATCGGAGGCAATGCGCAGGCGCAACGCGCCACCAAAGCGAAGATTGTCTGCCACAAGGTGGATGCGCCGATGCTCGAAGATCCCGCGCTCAATGGCTCGACGCTGTACGGCTTCGTCACGCCGCTGTCAAGGGCCGATATTGTGGTCGAGGATGGCGCCGTCCTCGCGGCGGGCAGCCTGCGCATCCAGGTTTTGCACACGCCGGGACATTCGGCCGGAGGCGTATGCTATCACATCGGCTCGCTGCTGTTCTCGGGCGACACGCTCTTTGAAGGCGGGATCGGGCGATATGACCTGCCGGGCGGCTCTGCCGAAACGCTGTTGCGTTCGATCAACGAAAAACTTCTGACCTTGCCGGATGACACGCCGGTTTATCCGGGACATGGCCCTGAGACCACGATTGGAATTGAGCGCAAGACAAATCCGTTTTTAAACCGGGAACCTTGATTTTTTATTGATAAGGACGGGCACGGACGGGCACGGACCAACACGGGCCAACACGGACTGACATGGAGCGACATGCCATCGCCTGGCTTTGAATTCTTGAAAATCAAGGCTGGACAGCGGCTGATTAAATGAATAGCTTCTTGGCTAATATCTTGGAAAGGTAATCACACCCATCCCAATGACACAATCATTTTCTTCCCTTTTCGGAATCCCGAAAAGGGCAATGGCGCTGACGGCGCTTTGCGTTTTGCTGGCGGGGGGCCAGTCAGTCCACGCGCAACTGCGGGATATTGATTTTGCGGCGCTGCAGCTGCAAGGCTTGGATGATGGGTGGACCTTCAAGACCGGCCCCAATGGCGCCACTTCGTATCCGATCAGCCAACTATGCGGCTTGAGGCCTTCGGCCGCCCGCCAGGTCAGGGCGTCTTTCCATGGGATTACGACCACGACCGCCGCCCTGCCCAGCCGATTTGACTGGCGCGACAGCCAGGGCGTCACGCCCATACGCAACCAGGGCAGTTGCGGCGCCTGCTGGGCCTTCGCCACGGTCGGCGCGCTGGAATGCGCCATCAAGATCAAAACCGGCGTGTCGGTGGACTTGTCCGAGCAATGGCTGGTCAGCTGTAATCAGGAGGACTGGAGCTGCAACGGCGGATGGTTTGCCCACGACTATTACTTGCTCAGTTCGGATCCATGCGGCGGCAGCGGCGCCGTTATGGAAGCGGATTTTCCCTATGTGGCTTACAAGGCGCCCTGCGCCTGCCCTTATACGCATCATTATTGGATCCAATCCTGGGGCTACGTCGGCGATGACGCTTCGGTTCCCAGCGCCGACGCCATCAAACAGGCGATTTACGATAACGGACCGGTGGCGGTCGCCATCACGGTTGATACTCCCTTTTATGCCTATACGGGAGGCGTGTTCAACGCCGGCATCACCGGCGAAGTCAATCATGCCGTGGTGCTGGTCGGATGGGACGATGCGCAGGGCGCGAATGGCGTCTGGTTCCTGAAAAACTCATGGGGGACGTCCTGGGGCGAAAGCGGCTTTATGCGCATCGAATATGGATGCGCCAACGTCGGCCTTGGCGCCACCTATGTTGTCTATCAGAATACGCCTTCCGCCCGCACCCTGACCGTGGCCTCGTCCAATCCCGGCAGCGGGGTTTCGATCGCGATCAGCCCGGCGGATACGCAGGGCCTGAGCGATGGCCTGACGCAGTTCACGCGACGTTATGAGAACGGAGCCCTCGTGACCCTGACGGCCCCGTTGGTGGCGTCCGGAGATCAGCGTTTCGTCAAATGGCAGAAAGACGGCATGGATTTCATCGGCAATACCAGCGCGACAACCCAGGTTGACATGAACGTGGACCATACGATGACGGCGGTCTATATCATCCAGCGCACATTGACGGTGGCTTCCGCCGGTCTCAGCAGCAGCATCGCTGTCCTGGCGGATCCCCCGGACCGGACCGGCGCGGGCGGCGGCCTGACACCGTTTTCGCGGGTTTATGGCGATGGGACGCTGGTGACGCTGACGGCTCCGGCAAGCGGAGGCGGCAGCACAGTCTTTATCAAATGGCAGCGGGACGGCGCAGACTTCGTCAACAATACCGAACCAGTAACCCAAGTGTTCATGAATGCGGATCATGCCTTGATGGCGATCTATGGCAATCCTCCCAGCACGCTGACCATCGCCTCTTCGAATCCTGATAGCGGGGTCGCCGTTGCCGTTGTGCCCGCAGATATCAACGGCCTTGGCGATGGCCAGACGCCGTTCGCACGCATTTATCGCAACCAGACAGCCGTCACGCTGACGGCGCCGCTGATGGCGGGAGGCAATGTCTTCCTGAAATGGCGGAGCGACACGACGGATATCAGCACTCAAACCACCCTCCAAACGATCGTCACCACAACCGCCACGCTGACGGCGGTCTATCAGACGCCGGACCAGACCTGCTATCCGCTGACGGTCTCGACCCTGGCGGGCGGAAGCGGGGTGTCCATTGCGATTTCGCCGTTGGACTACCGCGGCGGCGCCGACGGCCTGACGCCGTTCCAGCGCGCATATCGCTCCGGGACTGTGGCGACGCTGACCGCCCCGGCTTCCTATAGCGACAAGGGTGTCTCTTATTGCTTCCGGCAGTGGCTGCTGGACGGCGCGGTTCTTTCTTCAGAGCTGAGCGCCCAAGTGACCATGGATGGCGCCCATGCCGTTCTGGCCGTTTATATGCCGGTGGCGTCTTCCGGCGATTGCCTGTTGCTGGCGACTTCGGCCAATCCAGACAGCGGCGTGCCGATTGCCGTCAATTTGGCGGATATCCATGGCGAAGGCGATGGGACGGCGCCCTTTACGCGGACATACAGCCTGGCGCAGCAGGCGGTTGTTACGCTGACGGCGCCGCCCAAAGCCGGCACGGATCGCTTTTTCCGCCGGTGGCTGCTGGATGGCGCCAGCTTTATCGGCGCAGACCAGCGCGCCGTTCGAATCCCGATCGGGACCAGTCATTTCATGACGGCGGTTTATGAGACGCGCTCGACCTGCTCGCTGATCGTGGACTCGGGCGGTTTGGAGCAGGGCGCCATGATCGGCGTTTCGCTTCCGGACCTGGCCGGAACGCAGAGCGGCCCGACGGACCTGCGACTCACTTATGATCTTGGCGCCATCACAACACTGACGGCGCCAGCCTCCATCATGAACGAAGGTCTGCCGTATGTCTTCTCCCGATGGCTGCGCGACGGACAGGAATTCACGAGCGGCGCGGCCTCTCAGATCGGCATCGCCATGACGCAAGACGCGGTCATGACGGCGGTTTATACCACGGCATGGTATGAAGATTATATCATCGCATATTCCGACAAGGATCCTGCGCGCAAGTTCGTCTATAAGAAAGGACGGTCGGTCCCCGCCGCGGCCTTTGCCGACAAGATCATCTCCGAGAACGGCATTGACCTGCCTTATAAGGGACCGTGGGCTTCAGGCAATCTGTCGCTGACGCCCAATCGCGGCGCGCTTGCAGGCCGCGGGCCGCGGGCGATCCCGGGAATCAAAACCGCGGGCGCCATCAACCGCCTGTTCATCACCGGAACCATGGCCCGCAAATACGCCGGCGCCATCGAAGCCGCCGGGACGATCAACTCGCTGACGATCAACGGCGGTTGCGCCACGGATGTCAAGGCGGCGGAAATCGGTTCCGTGCGGATGACGGCGCCGCCGCAGGGCCAAGGCCCTTATCTGACGGCGATTCATTCTTATCCTCCCGCTTCTCCAGCGCCGGCCAATGGCCGGCAGTACCTTGCGGCGAACGTCATGTTGACGGGCGTATCGTTGGCGGAATTTTACGCGCCCTATCAACCAGCGAGCCTTGCGGCTCAGGCCAAACGCCGCCGGGGCGCTGCCGGCGCGGTTTGCCGCTGCGATCTTGGGCTTACGACGACCAGTCTGCAGGCCGCCGTCATCAGCAAACTCGCCGCCACCGGAGGGGAGATCCGGTTCGGCTCGATCGTTTCTCGTATCCCGGAAAATGCGACTCTTGCATTCTACCCCAAGAGCCGGGACGTCGCAATGACGGGCCGGCTGCTGACCTTGAGCGCGGAGAATTATCCCGCGCATCTCTTATCCCGCGAGATCAATGTCCAAGCGGGCTTGAGCATTAAACTAACTGGCGGGGATATCGGCGGGCCGGCTGCAATCGGGGAGGCGGCTTTCCCAATGCGGATAATTGCCGGCGAGAAGATATATAGCTTATGCGCGCGGGCGGATCGCCGGTCGGGGCTGGGCGGCTTCATCGGGTTGCGGCCTCCGGGCGGCGCGGCCTCTTCGCCGCCAGCGCCCGCAATCGCGGTGATTGCCGGGGCTGGCAAAGCCAAGAGCGGCTTGAGCGATATCGCGGGCGTTATCGGCACGGCGGGCGCCAATGCCTGGTTTTATGCCGGCGCCACCGGTATCAGCCACGATCCTTGTGTTGAACCGGTTCCCGCTTATGAGGGGAATTTCGATATTCAAGCCTGCGGACAGGGCGCCAATGCCATTTGCGGCGCGGCATTTGTGAGCCAGAACAGCGAACGCAGCCTGGTGGAACGCCTGCGAAAACTCGGCAATGCCAGTTCCGACTTTAAGATCAATGGCAAAAAACTTGGCGACTGGTGAACGTTTCATCAATCGGCGATGGCGCCGCGAACTATGCTGCCAAGCTTGTTGTCTAAAGAGCAATGGAGCAGGCTTTGACTTGTTCTCTAATAAACTACATTTTTTGTATCTTTTTTTGTTATCATCGCGTTTTTATATGACCTTTGAAAATTTCTATTTGGATGGCTTAAGAATGGCCTTTTGCCTTGACTTACCCCCCCGATGACGATTAAAAATCGTAAAGATGCTGCAAAAAGGGAGGGAATGGCGATCTGCTTTTCAGAGTGGAGAGGATCATTATATCTTTGCAGAGCTGCGCTTATTGAGCGCCACAGCGCAGCACAGGTGTATTTTTTTAGGAGATAGCGCTATGAATCTCGCAAGAAATGGTGGAGTGGCGCCGATCCGCGCCGCGATCATGGGTCTCGTCGCGTTGAGTTTGGCGGCCGCAGTGCTGGCGCAGCCCCCATCCGCGTCTCAAAGCCTTTCCGTGCGTCGCGCGCAAGGAATTTCGGCTTTGATGGCAACGGCGCCAGTGCGCGATGACGGCGCATTGGGCGGCCCTCAGATTTTACGAACGAGCGATCATTTCTTGCGCGGTGTGGCTCTGGGCGCCTCCGGCGTCTTGCCGGTTCCTGCCGCGCTTAGCGATCCGGAAATGGTGGCCCGGGCCTTTTTGTCGAAGCATCAATATCTGTTCACGTCCGAAAGCGGCGCGGTGCAGTTCCCAACGTTGCGTGTCAAGAACGCGGGCGCCGATTCAATCGTCCGCTTGGAGCAAACCTACGCGGGGATTCCCGTTTATGGCGCGCAAATCGTCCTCCAAGTCGGCGATGCCCCCAACGGGCGCGGAATCAAATTTGCCCTGAGCCATCTGCTTCACGACACGACGGCGCTGGACAGCGGCGTCTTGCCGGTGGCGCCTTCCGTCACTGCGGATCAAGCCCGAGAGGCGGCCATTGCCTTTACGGCCGCGCTCTATAGCTACACATCGTTTTATCTGCGCGCTGAAGAGCCAACGCTGATGATTTATGATCCTGCGGTCACCGACCAGTCCGATCCCGCGCATCTGGTCTGGAAAACCGTGGTGACCAGCGTGATCAGCCCCTATATCCGCGAATTCTTTCTGGTGGATGCGCATACGCTCGAGGTCGTGAAGCACTTTACACTGATTAAAACAGCCCTCTACCGCGAGATATATGACTCCAACAATACCACAGCCGATCCCGGCACTCTCGAGCGCAGCGAGGGCCAGCCGGCCGCAAATATCGCGGACGTGGACCAGTGCTATGCCTACTTCGGCGACACCTATAATTTCTTTTTCAGGCTTTTTGGCCGCGACAGCATTGATAACATGGGCATGACATTGAGCGCCACGGTGCGTTATTGCCCGGACCCGGATCCGTTTTACTGTCCATACCAGAATGCCTATTGGACTGGCGCCCGTATGTATTTCGGCGAGGGTTTCACAGTTCAGGACGTGATCGGCCACGAGCTGTCGCATGGCGTAACGGAGTATGAGTCCAACCTGATTTATTGGGGCGAATCCGGCGCCATCAATGAATCCATGTCGGACGTTTTCGGCGAACTCATGGATATAACCTACAAAGACGGGGCCGCCGATACCGATACTCCGGCAGTACGCTGGCTTATGGGTGAAGATGTGCCAGGCATGGGCGCGATACGCTATATGGCGGATCCTCCGGCTCCGCCCTATTACCAGCCAGACACCTATATGGGGCGGTATTGGCAGCCGGTAACAGATCCAACCGACAACGGTGGGGTTCATCAAAACAGCGGCGTCGGCAACAAACTGTGCTTTCTGCTGACCGATGGAACTCCCTTTTTTGCGCCCTTTAACGGGAAGACAGTTCAGGCAATGGGCACGACCATCTCGGCGCAGTTGTTCTACGCCTGCGATACGATGTTTCTGACGCAGAGCTCGGACTACTATGATCTGGGACTATGCATGTATCAGGCGGCGAATATTCTGGGTTTGACCCCGCGGCAGGTGGACAATGTTCTCACGGCCTGTGTGGCGGTTGCGATCATACCACCGCTGACGGTCAATGCCATTGATCCGGATTTCAGCCCCATCATAGTTCCCGTCACTGTCACTCCTGAGGATATTACCAGTCAAACGAACGGCTTGACGCAATTCGAGCGCATATATTTTGGCAGGACAATGATTACATTGGATCCAGCGCCAATAACGATTGATGGATACGTATTTGTCGCCTGGATGACCAATTATGATGACACGCAGTTGGATACGCAGCGCATTCAGAGTTTTATCTTGATGAGACCCACCGTAATGACTGCGATTTACCGGCTCGCTCCGCGCACGTTGACCGTGAATTCTCTCAATCCCAGCAGCGGCGCAAGCATTGGCATTGATCCGGCCGACCGGTTTGGCTATGGCAGCGACCGGACGCCGTTTGCCCGCAGCTATGAATACGGAACGCGGGTGACCGTCACGGCGCCTTCGGATATCATTGACAGCCGCGTATTCTTCAAATGGCAGCTGAATGGACTGGAGTTCGCGGGCAATACGCAGACGGCGATTAAGCTTGCGATCACGGATGACATGACCTTGACGGCGTTCTTCCAGCCGGCGACGCATACGCTGACGTTGATGCCCCTGCCCGCCGACGCCGCTCCTTTCATTACGGTAAATCCATTCGACAAACTGGGCTTTGACAGCGGCGTGGCGCCCTTCAACCGGGTTTACAATCATGGAACGATGGTGACGATGACAACGCCCGACGCGCTGCCCCCCGGCAGGATATTTACCAAGTGGCTGCGCGATGGCGCTGATTTTAGCGGCAGTACCTCGCTCACGACGCAAATATTCATGGATTACGATCATGCCATGACGCCGGTCTATAAGCCGACGCCGCGCATGGTGGCGATCACTTCGACCAATCCCGGCAGCGGAGCGACCGTGGACGTTGTCCCCGCGGACAGCAACGGCGCCGTCGGCGGCTTGACGCCTTGCGCACGGACGTATGACCATGGAACAACCATCTCGCTGACGGCGTCGCCAATGGCCGGCGCCAATCTCTTCTCCAAATGGCAGCGCGACGGCGCAGACGCAAGCACGAAAGCCGGTTATGCGTTTGTGGCGGATGCCGACACGACGTTCACGGCGGTCTATATCACGCCGGCGCAGCCTTATTATCTCCTGAAGGTGACGGCCTTCGACCCGAGCTGTCTTGTGACGATTAATACAACGCCTGCGGACTATAATGGCGATGGCGACGGCGTGCCCTCCTTCCAGCGCGCTTATCCTCAGAATACGGCCGTCACGGTCACGGCGCCCGTTTCCTGCAATATCGGCGGGCTGGCTTATGCCTTCCAGGAATGGCTCCTGGACGGGAACAGCTACTCCACCAGCGTTACGGCCCAGATTGCGATGAACGATCACCACCTCTTGAGGGTGGTATATGCCGCCCCGATTCCTTTGAGCGGATGCTCGCTGCTCGTGGCGTCATCCAACCCCAATGTGGGCGTGCCGATTGACATGCAGCCGAGCGATGCGGCCCACCTCGGCCCCGGTCTGACTCCTTACACGCGCGTGTTCAACCGCTCGACACACACGCTGGCCACGCTAACGGCGCCATCCAAGGCCGCCAGCGACCGCTACTTCCACAAGTGGCTGCTCGACGGCGCCGATTTTAGCGGCAATTCCCAGCTCGCCATCAAGGTGGCGATGGGCGGCAGCCATATCGTGACGGCGGTTTATGACACGCGCACCACGTGCGCGCTGACGGTGGATTCGGCCGATCCGGACAAGGGTGTAGCAATCAAAGTCTCGACCGCGGACCTGAATGGCGCGACCGACGGCGTCACGGGGCTGACGCGCATCTATGACAACGGCGCCGCCACCACGCTGACCGCGCCGGTTTCGGCCGTCAACAATGGCCTGACCTATGCCTTCCATAAATGGCTGCGCAACGGCAAGGACTTTGCCGGCAACCGCTTCATGACAGTCGCTGTCCCCCTGACCGAAGACGTCACGATGACGGCCGTTTATTGCACGGCGTGGTATGAAGACTATGTGATCGCCTATTCGGACAATGTGCGCAGTCACAAGTTCCGCTATCAGAAGGGATCTCCGAAATACGAATTCCTGCCGTTGAATGATATCATCACCTCGGGCGAAGGCATTGTGCTGCCCTTCACCCAGGCGGGCGTGATCGGCTCTCTTTCGGTGATTCCCAACCGCCTGACGACGCTGGGCAAAACGCCGCGCGCGATCCCACAGATCGTTACGGCGGCGGGATTCAATCGCGTGTTTGTCCAGGGGACGGTGGCGCGCAGATACGCCGGCGCCGTCCAAGCCGGTGTGATGATGAAAAACCTGACGATCATGGGCGGCTGCGCGAATGATGTAAGGGCGGCGGAACTCGGGACCGTGCGGATTGTGGGCATCCCCGCCGCCGCAAGCCAGACCTCCGTGCACACCCGGCCGCTGTCGCTGGCGCCGGGCAACGGCAAACAATTCCTGACGGCGAATATTTCGCTGGCGGGCGTGGGATTGAAGGAGCTGCAAGCCCCGTATCAGCCGGTCCGGGTCACGGCGCAGACCAAGCGCTTTGGCGGCAAGACGCCCGGGATTGGCGTCGCCAAGCTGGGAAGCACCTCCGGCACGCTGCAAGGGGCGATCGTGCAGCAAGTCCTCGCGGTCGGCAGCGAGGTCGCTTTCGACGAGATCATTTCGATCGTTCCCGCCGATATCGCTCAAGGCTTCTACCCCAGGAAAAGAGACGTGGCGATCCTGAGCCGCATGCTCATCCTGGACAAGAACTATGGCTCCAACATCACCCCGCGGGAAATTTTCTCCGAAGGCAATTTGCGCGTGGGCGCCGTCGGCGGCGACGTCAGCCCAAGCCTGCCGGGGGTGGCCAACCTGACGGCGTTCCCGGCGCGCATCGTCGCCGGCCTCAAGCTCAGTCTGGCGGTTTCCGCAAGCAAGGCGGGGACCGGCGGCTTCATCGGCGTGCATTCGGCGTCCGCGGACGCGACCACGGGCACGGCGACGACGGCCACGGCCATCGGCATCATCTCGGGTGCCAATGACACGACCGGCAAGGCCAGCGACATGGTGATCCTGGTCGGCCCGGGAGGCGTCAACGCCCTGTTCTATGCCGGCGCCAAGAACGCCGGCGTGGATCCCTATATCGCGCCGGAGCCGATCGAAAAAGGCAATCTCGCCCTCAAATCCAACGCAAGAACAGCGACGGGGAAGATCACCGGCGCCGCGTCTGTGAATCCGATCGGCGCGCTCAAGCTGGCGCAGCGCCTGAAGCTCATGAGCAACGTCAGCCCGGATTTCCAGATCAATGGCAAGAAGCTGAGTTTGTGGTGAGATGAGCATCCGAGTTCCAGATACAAAGGATACCAAGGCTTCCGTATACAAGGAAGCAGGCGATGCCCGATATGCGGAAGCGAAAGCGCTTGAAAATCAGTACCCATCCGGCGCAATTTATCTCGCAGGTTATCTTGTTGAATGTTACCTTAAATGGGCTCTGTGTTTGCGGAATGGGGTGCAGCGCATTAAGGAATTACAGGATAAAAGCCTTGCCGATCTCATAACTAGCGCAAAAGGTCATGACTTGGAGCTGCTTTGCGAAATCGCAAAATATGATAAACACTATGAGAATAATGCCGAGATTAAAATAGCTTTTATGAAGGCGGCTGAGTGGAACCCAAATATAAGATATTTGGGGAAATGTGCTGAATATCATGATGCTGTGCAGTTTATGGCTGCCGTGAGAAAACTGAAAGATGACATTTCTTCTTGGGCTTATCAATAGTCAGAAAGAATTTATTACAATGATGACTTTGGAGCAGATCCAATCAGAACTAGCAAAAATCGCTCAAGACTTAGGCCTTAAGAATGCTGAGACAAAGGCTGAAAAGCCTCGCAAATGGGTTCATGTGTTGATAGCGAGTGAAGATTTTGAGGGCAAAGCGGCTTCCGAGCGCGATAATATCATCTGGAGAGAATTTGAACGCCGGTTTGATGATGATACTATCCTTTCGATCACCCAATGTTATCTCCTTACTCCGGAGCAGCGCAAGGAGACTGGCTTTTTCTAAATCGTCGCGTGATGAAATGTGGAGCCGGATGTAAATGCGTCAAGAAAACATGCTCGCGCGTTGGAGCGATGGCTCCGGCGCGCGGGTTTTCCTTTTAATGCGGTTTCTCGATTTAATGAGGCTTCTCGATGAGGACTTCCACGCCGGCGCCGGGTTGAAGATATTGCCGCGCCACGCGCTCAACGTCGCGGGTGGTGACCATTTCCACCTTGTCCATGTACGTGGTGAGGAAGTCCTGCGATCCGGAAATAATATAGTTGTAGCCGATCATCTGGGCCCGTCCCAGATTGGTCTCGGCGGCGTAGAGCAGCGAGGCGCGGATTTTGCGCTTGGCCCGCGCCAGCTCGCTCGAGTCCGTTTTGCGCCCGATCTTGAGAATTTCTTCGGCGATGGCGGCCCGCACGGCGCTCACATTTGCCGCGCTCATCGTGGCCGAAATGCAAAAGAGCCCGGGATAGCGCTGCGTGCTGTAGGAGGCGCCGATGGTGGAGACGAGGCGGTCCTGATCCCGAAGGCGCTGATACAGCCGCGAGGTCCGTCCATCGCCCATGATGACGGAGAGCAGGTCCATGGCATACACGTCGTTTTTTTCGGCGATCGCGGGGGCGGGGAAGGCCAATCCCAGGTAGGTTTCCTTCACGTCGCGATGAATGACGCGCTGGATGCTCTGGGCGCGCCGCGTATCGGCAGGCGCCGCCAGCATGGGACAATATTCCCGGTCATCATCCACAAAAGTCCGGATCAGGACGGGAAGGAGCGTTTCTTCCGTCACGTCGCCAGCGACCACCAGGAGGCAATTGCGCGGGGCGTAGTGGCGGTCGTAATAATCGCGCAACCGGGCGGCGTCAATGCCCGTCAGCGATTGTGTCGTCCCGAGGACCGTGGCGCGGTAAGGTCCGGATTCAAACGACTCGGAGTAGAGCTGCTCACCCAGCAGGCTGCCCGGATTGTCCTGCTTGCGCTGATATTCTTCGATGATGACGCGCCGCTCGCGATCCACCTCTTGCGGATCAATCTTTGCGTGGGCGATCATGTCATAGAGCGCCTCGGCTGCCGTTGTCAGATAATCCGACGCGACGCTGACGTGATAGTCCGTGAAATCCTGGGAGGTTCCCGCGTTCCAGACGCCGCCGATTCCTTCGATGACCCGATCCAGTTCGGAAGGCCCGTATTGCTCGGTTCCTTTGAAGAGCATGTGCTCGAGAAAATGCGAGGCGCCGTTGAGGGCGGGCGGCTCATCCGCCGAACCGGCGCGAACCCAGTAGTCGAGGGTGACGAGGGGCCGGGCGTGATTTTCCTGGAGCAGAACGGTCAAGCCGTTTTTGAGCGCGATGGTTTTTGTGGCGAACATGGGCGCGTTTCGCCTTTCAACGGAAAAGAGATGAAAAGGCGGCCAGCGTTGCGCGCAGGAAATTCCGCTTGCGATCAAGGCCGAAGCCAGAAGGACGATCTTCCACTTCGGAATCAATTCGTGAAAATTCGCGATATCCGTGGAATCCCGAGTTTTATGCCATTCATCCGGCTGATAACGATTGCTCATGGCTGTCAGCCAATCGCAAATCATGGATTGGGATTTTCTCCCTCGGGCATGTTTTCCGTTCCGGCGCCTGTGGCGGTTCCGGACGTTGAACTGGTCGGGGAGGGCGCCACCGTGCTGAGCTGTCCGGTGAACGTGCCGCCGCTTCGCAACAACGCAGGGCCGAAAATCGTCAGCGTGATGGCCAGCGCCATGAATGCGACTGCGGAATACTTGGTCCATTTTCGCAGGGTGTTCTCGGCGCCATACGCGCCCAGGGTATCGCTCAGGGGCGAAGCGCCGGACAACATGCCCGACAATCCGCCGCTCTTTCCTTCCTGCATCAGCACCACGACGACGAGAAACATGCAGTTAAACATGAAACCCATCGTCAGGATCACAAGGAGAAGGGTGGCCATAAACGGAGTTCCTTTATGAATACTTATTCGCGTTTGCGGTATGAAACTTTTTGCGCCTCTGCAAACCCGTCAGCGCAAAGGGGCTCTTTTTTACCTGTGATTTTATCGTAGAGTCAACCGTATTTTTGCAAATGCTGCTCCGATTCTGCCTTGACCGCGCGGTCTTCCATCGTCTGCAATTTGCACAGCATCTTTTAACTTCGCGAGGAGATTGGCGTAATGACCCTTCTGTCAGGACCAAATCCTATGCTTTGTTTCATTTTTGTCTTTTTATTGGCTGCTCCTGAATTCGCAATCTCGCGCGAAGTCCGGCTGATTCTTGCGCCGGATATGGCGGTCAACGAAAGCAAGGCGGGCGAGCCTGGACTGCTGTTCGATGAGCAGGAGCGCGCGGGCGATCCGCCTTTTTATGAAACCAGCGCCGGGTGGAGCGCTTATAAAAATTTCCCGCAACATGCCTATGTTGACTTCGGAACCACACGCAGCCTCACGCGTGTTTTTATCTATGACACGAATGGCGTCGGCGATTTTGTCGTGTCGGCGGGCGCGCCCGGCGCCTGGACGCCGCTCTTCACCGAAAAATGCGATGCATATAAAAAATGGAAGGAACACCCCGCCACCGCCCGGACGCGCTATCTGCAATTTACCAGAATGTCGGGCGGCGCCAACGTTGCCGAGGTGGTGATCTATGCGGAGGCGGGCGATATCCCGGTTGCCATTGTCTCCAAAAACGTCACGCGCGGCGGCGGCAATGACGCAAGCGCGGCGGCGGCGCCCCAAACCGGAACGCCGCCCTATTCCTTCCGCTGGTCCAATGGGCAGAAGACGGCCTCGATCGCGGGACTGACGTCGGGGACATACACGGTCGAGGTGGTGGATGCGGCGGGCAGATGGGGGCAGGCTGACGTCGTCATCGCCGAACCGTCGCCGCTCAAAGTCTCTTACTCCGTTCAGAACGCGGCGCCCTCGGCTCGCGACGGGCGCATCGAACTCAGCGCAAAAGGCGGCGTCGCGCCGTATGCGTATGCATGGTCCACTGGCGCGACCGGGAGCGAAATTTCAGGGCTTGCCGCCGGAGCGTATCAAGCGACCGTGACGGATCAGAGTGGCCAGACCGCGCGCGCCACCGTTTCGGTTCTCGAACAAAAACCTGATGCGTTGTTTCCAGAGATGAAGACGGTGGATGAAGTTGTTTGGGGAGAGGCGGCCAATGAAAGCGCCCATCTCTTTCAGGAATACCCGAACGGCGTCAGCCGCGTGGAAAATATCCTGGGCCGCGCCTGCCGCGTCCTGCCCAACACGAAAAGCGGCATGAAGCTGTTCGCCGTTCGTCTGGGACGCGGCAAGAATCTGGTTCCCGGGCGAGGCTACGTCCTCGAGGTTGAGTATCCCGAGGATGAGCCGCGCGCGATGTTCATCCTCAATCGCGGCGCCGAAACCCAGCGCGGATTCCATACCGGCGCGGCGGTTGGCGACGCGCTGCACACGCCTTACGTCGGCAGCAATCCCGAATCGCTGCGCTATCCGCTGTCGGGAAAAATCATGACCTGGCGTTCGCTCTTCTTCCTGCATGACCGCTTCCCAGATGTGAGCCAGCCGCGCGGCGAGTTGGCGCGCCCGTTCACGTCTGGCGACGGTTTCTGGGTGATCATCGCGCAATTCGCCGGCGCGCAAGACCCGCTCTCGAAAGGCGCCGCCGTCGCACGCATCCGCCTTTGCGAAGCGCCGGAACTCGCCAACTACAGCCTGAAGATCAACTTCCCTCCCGACGGCCTGCCGCGACGTCATCTCTTCTTCCGCGAAGAAATGGCCGACGGCGTCGTCCAGAGCCGCAAAGTCGCGGAGCGCGGCGTGACAGACGACACCGCTTGGTTCGAATACAAGGCGCGCCTGATGAAGTTCCTCGGCATGAATACCTACTGCAAAGACCTGCTCGAATTCGGACATAATCAGGGCTGGGATACGCGCCCCTATGGCGGCTCGTGGATCAACACGCCGCCCGTCTCGGATCGCTGGGCCAATATCCTCGCGATGGTGGGACAGTATGACCTCACCGTCATGCCTTACTACGAATACGCCGGCAGCATCGGTCCCGACGGCCTGGGGCAGCAGCGGCGATGCATGACGCTCGGAGGAAAAAAAGTCTATACGCACATCTCGTGGAGCGAGAAGGCCAACGCCGATATCACCGATCCCGACACGCTCGCGGACGCGAAGAAGATTCTCGAATGCACGGTGGTCCGCTATAAGGACCTGGTGAATTTCACCGGCGTCTGGTTCCGCAACCGTCCTTCGCATATCCCCATCAGTTTTTCGGACCGCTGTCTGGCGCTGTTCGCGTCGGAGACCAAGGCCGGCGCAGCTCCCACGCGCGAAGCCCTCGCCAAAGACAAAGCGCTGCTCGAAAAATACTATGAATGGTGGTACGGCAAGCGCACCGCCTTCCTGCGCGGCCTGCGCGATTACCTGCGCGAGTCGGGCGTCAACAAGGAAGCCGTCGTCCTCTATACAACCGACACTAGCGAGCCGGGCGCATGGAAATATGAGTACCAAGGCCCGACCGTCGTCACAGACGACGCCGACACCTGGAGCGCCCTCGGCGAAAAGCCCATCTTGTTGAAGCAAACTCTGGACGAGCGCCGGCATCTGAAAGCCCTCACCGAGCTGCATTTCAACTGGGGCGATTGGGAATGGCAGCATTCATGTCCGGCGGCGCATCCCGAATCCTATCGCAATGAAGACGGCCTGCTGCCGACCTATTCCTTCAACAAGGCCTACACCGTCTCTTTCCCCGAAGGCTTCGACGCCTTCCGCACCCCGTCGGGCTTAGCGGCGATCCGGCATTATTGCTTGAACGAAAACGCGATGGACGGCGGCACAACCGGCCCGCTCGGATACTTCGTCTCCGACATGGAACTAGCCGGCCCCTACTGCATGTTAGGCGAAGCGCGCGCGATGGCCTACGGCGATCCGCGCTACATCGGCTATCTGGCGTCATCGTCCTTCAATCGCGGCTTCCCCGAATATGTCCGCGCCTTCAACCGCGCCTTCCTCTCCCTCCCCGCCCTCCCCAGCGAAATCCTGAAAGGCGCCTGCAACGATTCAGAAGTCGTAGTCCGCGCCATCAAAACCCCCACACAAGGAACCTATCTGGCCGTCATCAACACCGGCCTGAAGGAAAAAACAAACGTGGAAATCGCTTTGCCTTCGCCAGGAAAAGTGATCAACGCCGCAACGGGCCAGCCGCTATCAGCAGCCAATGGCAAAGCGTCTCTGGCGCTTTATCCCTGCGAAATGAAATCGTTGCGGGTGATGCCATAGTATTTTCGCTTGCCCCTCGCCGCGCGGGGCGTCAAAATAAAGATCGCCGTTGAGATTAAAGCAATCAATGCAAAAATCGCAGAGATGGAAGGCTTCTGCATGACGCACTGTCTAAAAATCGAATACCCGGAAACGCTGCCGGATGCCTTCAATCATTGCTTTATCGCAGACATTGGAAAATAAAGAACGTCCCTTTTTAGAGGAATTCAACAGCGCGCAGAGATTAATAACCTGAAAGAACTTGCTACGGCGCGTCAATACCAGTCGGAGGGGCCAGCCCCATGTCCGTTTCATTCAAGCAAGCCAAAGACGAAATCGCCCGCCTTGTCGCCCATTTCCAAGCCAACAGCGACCGATACACTGCGAACGAATACAAGGAAGTTTGGGCGAGGCAGGAATTCATTGATCCCTTCTTCATCGCCCTGGGCTGGGACATCCGCAACGAACGGCGCGTTGCCCCGCAATATCGCGAAGTCATCACCGAAGACTCCCTCGATGTTGAAGGCCACCGCAAGGCGCCCGACTACACCTTCCGCGTCGGACAAACTCCCAAGTTTTTCGCCGAGGCCAAGAGGCCCGGCGTCGCCATCAAGAGCGATCCCGCCCCTGCCTACCAACTCCGCCGATACGCCTGGAGCGCAAAACTCCCTCTCTCGCTTCTCAC
>JAPLSP010000341.1 GCA_026398575.1 Candidatus Sumerlaeota bacterium
CTTGGGCGATCAGCTGACGCGCGGTTTCTTCGGTCAGCTGCAGCAGGTAGTGCTCGGTGATTTGTTCCGTCATGAGACGGACATTACATAAAGGCCTCACGTCACAATAGTTAAATTTTCGGGTTTATGAAAATTATTTTCCTCACCTACTTCAGGCGGCTAAAGGCATACATATATTATTGTCTGTAATTCCATCCTCGGTCTTGCTGATTGATCGAGGTTTGCGAATTCTATCGGCCAACCGGAACTTCCTGGAGAAAGCGCAACGATTGGAGAGCGCCACGGTTGGCCGCCGTCTGGACGAAGTGTTTCCTCCCGGTATCGTCGAGAAAATGAATCTGGAGCGTCGAATCCGTGATGTGTTTCTGACCAGCAAGCCCATTGAGGCCGAACGAATGACCTATCGCGCTCCCGGCGTGCCTCTGCGGATTTATTACTACAGCATCGTTCCGGGGGAATGGGACAAGCGAATTGAATGCGTGGTGTTTCTCATGGAAGACGTTACGGAACAGATTCGCTTGAGCGAGGAGGTCCGCCAGGTCGAGCGCCATTTGGCCAGTGTTATCGAGAGCGCCAGCGACGTGATTATTTCCGCCGATCCCTGGGGGCGCATCATCAGCGCAAACCCGGCGGGGGCCAGGGTGACGGGGTACAAACTGGAGGAAATCAACCAACACTTCTTCCATGAGTTGTTTGCGCCTGAACATGAGATCGCCGTGAAAGAGATGTTTGAGGATTCGGCGACCCTGGAGCAGATGAAACAGACCGAGTGGAACCTTGTCACTCAAGACGGCCGGCGCATCCCGGTCTCCTGGATCTGCTCCAAAATGAAGAATGAAAGCGAAAAGGTCGAAGGAATCGTGGCCGTCGGCCGCGACCTCACGGAACAACGCAAGATGGAGGCGCAGATTCTCCAATCCCAGAAAATGGCCGCCCTGGGCGTGATGGCCGGCGGCATCGCCCATGAGATCCGCAACCCTCTGGCGGTGTCCTCTTCTGCCGCCCAGTTTCTCATGGAGCCGAATATCACGCCGGAATTTGTGAAGGAGTGCGCCGACAGAATCCACACGGGCATTCGCCGGGCTTCCAGCATTATCGAGAACCTGTTGCGATTTGCCCGGCCGGCCGAGCCCAAGGACATCGAACCCGTGGATCTGATCGCGGTCATTAAGGACGCTCTGATGCTGGTAGAGGACGAGGCCCGGTTTCAACAAGTCAACGTGGTATTGAGCATGCCCGAGACGCCCGTCATGGTGCTCGGAAATGTCTGTCTTCTTCAGCAAATGGCCATGAACCTGATTTTGAATTCCTGCAAGGCAATGCCCAAAGGAGGCGTGCTGGAGATATTGCTCGAACGGAATGGCGACGAGGTCTTGCTGAGAATTCGCGACACCGGCTGCGGCATTCCGGAGAAGCAACTCGACAAGATCTTCGATCCTTTCTTCACGACCAACCCGGTGGGTGAGGGGACGGGCCTGGGGCTTTGTCTGTGCTATTCGATCGTCAAGCAACATTTCGGCGCCATTGAAGTTCAGAGCGCCGAGGGCGAAGGCACGACGTTTGCCGTTCGACTTCCTGTGCTGGGAATTGAGTGAGGAGGAGAACGCCGATGAACAGCAGCCATCGGATCGTTATCTCTCATTCGGATTCTTGCTCATTCACGTTCCGGCGGATGTGATTCACCGATTCCCTAAAGTAGGGGATAGCTTCCCTAGTGCGCGTTCCCCTGTGGACCCATTGCAGCCCAGCGACCACTGCCAACGAGCCTTTTCCGGTGTGTTTGCGCGGCGTTCGTTGCGGGGAAAGGACGCGAGGACCGTTTCGCTTCATGGCATGGCGCTTGCGAACTAAGTCACGGCAAGAAAATCTAACAAGGAGGAAAAATCAAATGGCAAAGGTAATGAAGTCAACCGATTCCTCGAGCTTGGCGGAAGTGGTGGACCGGATCCTGGACAAAGGCATCGTCATTGACGCCTGGGTGAAAGTGTCGCTGGTCGGGATCGAACTGTTGTCCATCGAGGCCCGCGTGGTCATCGCCTCGGTCGAAACCTACCTGAAGTATGCCGAGGCCATCGGCCTCACGGCGAGCGCCGCAGCGCCCGCGTGATCCTGAATCGTTGGAGATGGGTTCCTGGCGCCAGGTGGGGACCGCGAGAGCGGGTCTCCACCTGGCGAGAGTTTGAAGGATGCCCACATCGAAACGGGTAATCTGTCCATGGAGTCACGCAGGCACGAACGAACGACCAAACAAAAAGGAGGAAGATCAGATGGAACACTTGACCGAAGACATGACCCGGTTGCGCGAGGAAATCGGCTCCATGCGTCGCGCCCGCGACCGATTCAGAAGGAACACGGAGCGTGACGTGGCGGTGATGCGCGAGGGTTTTCGCGCCGCCCACGCTGAAATGGCGAGAGATTCTCAAGCCGAGCGAATGGTCTCGATGTCCGGCGTCAGACGGGCGGTTCGCGACGTGAAGCGAACCGTGGCTGGCCTGCGCAGGGGATTTGCGGCCGACATCCAGGGCGCCCACCAGGCTTGGGCGGGCGGATCGTTTTCCGGCCGGCCGATGTTCGAAGAGCCGCGCCGGCGCACGGCCGCGGCCGAGAAAACCGGTCCGCAGAAGAACTCCAAGAAGCACTTCTCGAGATAGGCTCTATCCATGAGACAAAGGAGCAGGTAGCGCATGAATGGCGAAGCGTTGGCAACCGAATCAGCCGCCATCGTGAAAGTTCCGATCTATGGCGACAACGTCGTACCCGAGCCCAGCGAGGAGTTCGTCGTCACACCCTGCGTCGAGCATCTGGCAGAACGAGCCTCCGCTTATCTCGAAGTGGGTTATCCGGTCCACTTTGCCGGCCCAGCCGGAACGGGGAAGACCACTCTGGCCTTCCACGTCGCCGCGAAACTGGGCCGGCCCGTTATTCTCATCCACGGGGATGACGAGTTCGGCAGCTCCGATCTGGTCGGCCGCGATGCCGGCTACCGCCGGTCCAAGCTGGTGGATAACTTTATCCACTCCGTCCTCAAGACCGAAGAAGAGATGAAGAGCCTGTGGGTGGACAATCGCCTCACCACCGCCTGCCGTGACGGCTACACGCTCATCTACGACGAATTCACCCGATCCCGCCCCGAGGCGAACAACGTTCTGCTCAGCATCCTGGAGGAGAAGATTCTCAATCTGCCCAGTCTTCGCCGCAACGGCGAAGGCTATCTCAAAGTGCATCCCGATTTCCGGGCGATCTTCACCTCGAACCCCGAGGAGTATGCCGGCACTCACAAGACGCCGGACGCGTTGATGGACCGGCTCATTACCATCGCCGTGGGCCATTACGACCGCGAGACCGAGGTCCAGATCGCCCGGGCCAAATCGGGTCTGCCACGCCCGGACGCCGAGGCGATCGTGGACATCGTCAGAGAATTGCGCGGCGTCGGCGTGAACAACCATCGCCCGACCGTCCGGGCTTGCATTGCCATTGCCCGGATTCTCGCCTGTCGCAAGGGCCGCGCCCAGTGGAACGATCCCGCCTTCCGCTGGATCTGTCGCGACGTGCTCAACACCGATACGGCCAAGGTGAGGCACGACGGTCAATCGCTCATGCCCCAGAAGGTGGACGAAGCGATCCAGAAGGTGTGCGGCTGCCAGAAACGGCCGAAGGCTCGGGGTGAAAGTGTCGCAAAGGAGAAGGAGTAAATCCGATGGCTATCCCCATAAAGACCGTACGAAGCTTGCAGGACATCCGCACTCTGGCGGGGATGGTTGACCAGGCGGCCACCCCCTATCGGGCGTTCATGCGGCTGAGCTGCCTGGAGATGGAAAAGTTCCGCCGAGGCAAGGAACGTGAGAGCGCGATGCATCGGGTGAACAATATTGACGCGCGCTTTGCGGATATCGAGGCCGAGAAGTCTTCTCTTCTTGAAGCTCTGGGCGAGCGTGGCGCCGGCGGACGCGTCCGGAGAGCCGCCGGGGAGGACAAGCCGGCGTCGGCCCGATGCGACAAACCGGCGCCGGCCCGATGCGACAAGGGATTCAAAATCCGGTACTAGCGCCCCAGAAGGGGCTGAGAAGGAGGGCGGCCCGTGTTTGCACGAAAGACCTTATCCGACATTCGAACCAGCCGAAGCATCAAAGGCTTTCGCTCGTGTCCGAGGGCAACGGGCGCCCAAACCGCCTGTCTTGATCGGGGGCGGGTTGCGTTCGAGCAAGGGAGACTGACGCGGCGCCCGAGCGCCGGCGCGCGGCCGCGCAACCCCCTGCGGCGGCCGGGCTGTGTGCTTGCGGACCCGTTCGCGGTATCCAGGAGAAAGGACAACCATGAAAATCAACTGTCTTTCATGCGGACATAAGGTGGATCTGGACGACGTGTATGACGAGTACGAGGGCCAGGTCAAATGCTGGGCATGCAGCGCGATGTTGGACATCAAGACCGAGGGCGGCAATCTGCGCGTGGTCCGGCTGTCCAATATATCCGCCCCCCCCGTGACCGCCATGGCGATCGAGCGCCGGTGACACAGGTTGTCAGACCGAAAGGCGCCACTGGCCTCCCGCGTTCCCGCGAAGCGCCGGGCCGACTGCGAATGTGAAAGGACTGGACCGAAACATGGGCAATCAAACTGCAATGAAACCGGGCATGTATCTGTACGCCATAGCGACCGGCGCGGGCAACGTTGACTGTGCGTTTTCGGGCATTGATGGGAAACCCGTTTACGCCATCTCGGACGGGCGGGTCTCGGCCGTCGTCAGCGAGCTTCTCAACGGGAAGATACGTCCCGAACGACGCCACCTTGCGGCCCACCAGGAAGTCCTCAAGCGGCTGATGTAGAAGGCCACCGTGTTGCCAATGGCTTTTGGGATCATCGCGGAGGGGCCCAAGACGATCCAAAAAATCCTGTCGCAAAACCGGGGTGCGTTTGTGGGGCAACTGAACCGCGTGGTTGACAAGGTGGAGATGGGATTGCGCGTCACCTGGGATGTACCGAATATCTTTGAGTATTTTGTCAACTCCCATGAAGAGCTGCGAGCGGCCCGTGACCACCTGGTCGGCAATCACTGCGAGCCTGCCCAGGAGGACAAAATCGAGCTGGGAAGGATGTTCGATCGCATCCTCAATGACGATCGCGAGAGTTATACCGACCAAGTCGAGCAGATCCTTCGCTGCTGCTGCCAAGAAATCAAACGGAACAAGTGTCGCAGCGAGCGCGAGGTGATGAATATGGCGTGCCTCGTTGGACGCCAGGCGCTCGAGAGATTTGAAGCGGGCGTGTTCGAGGCGGCCCAGCTGTTCGACAACAACTTTGCGTTCGACTACAACGGACCTTGGGCGCCGCACAATTTCGTGGAAATGAACTTGCAGCTGTAGTCTTGCCTGTTCGCGGCCTTGCCTCTGGAGGGATTTGATCCGATTCGCGCCGAATAGTAGGCCGGCCCGCTCCGTCGGG
>JAPLSP010000110.1 GCA_026398575.1 Candidatus Sumerlaeota bacterium
CTTGGGCGATCAGCTGACGCGCGGTTTCTTCGGTCAGCTGCAGCAGGTAGTGCTCGGTGATTTGTTCCGTCATGAGACGGACATTACATAAAGGCCTCACGTCACAATAGTTAAATTTTCGGGTTTATGAAAATTATTTTCATCACCTACTTCAGGCGGCTAAAGGCATACTCTTTTTTAATCATGCGCTCATCTCCATCTTCCTTCAAATCCTTCTGGTGGCGACGGGCGCCGGGAAAATGGCTTGCTTCCCTGTGGATGGGAATAACTTTGCTATTCCTGCTCACCGTCGCTTCCATTATCGGAACCTGTTTTCCTCTGGAAAAGGCGCTGCAGCTGATCTACTATACATGGTGGTTTCAAGCGCTGTTGCTGGCCACCATGGTCAGCATGGGCTGCGCGACGTGGCGCACAATCGCTGAAAAAACGCTGCCCTCCCTACGCGTTCACTTTTTGAAGTCTCCCGCGATTTACGCGGATTTCGCCGCGTCGCTCGAAACGCGCTTCGAGGGGAGCGCGCCGGACGTCGCTTATGCGCTGACGAAGCGCGGTTTCAAAGCCACAATCGAAAACGACTGCGGATACGCCTGCAAGGGGCTTTTGAGCCGTTGGGGCGCTCCGGTTGCGCACGTGGGCATCATCATCGTTCTCCTGGGAGGATTCGCCTCGCGCTGGATGTCAAGCGAAGGAGTCGTCATACTGATGGAGGGCGAGGAAACAAAGGCGATGATTCCCAGCGAAGCATTGCCCGCTCTCCGCGCCGGTAGTATGAAGAATCCGCCCATGATTCCCCTCGGGTTCACTCTGAGCTGCGAGGATTTTGAGACAGGCTATTTTCCAAAGACCACGATTCCATCCAAGTATATCTCGACAGTGACGGCGCTCGACGCCGATCCCCCCGTGCGGGCCGAACGCGTGGAAGTCAACCACTCCGTGACGATCAACGGCTGGACGCTCCATCAAACCAGCTGTCAGGAGGTTCCGGGCGAACAGCGGTTCCTGGTGGAAATTCGCGAGCCGGACGCGGAGAAGAGCGCGCCCATCGCTATGGAAATTTCACCGGGACAAACCCGTCTTTTGCCAGGCGCCAGGAACTGCGGATTGCGTTTGGATTCGCAATATCCTTACGCATGGCATATCACGGAAAATATAGGCTTCCTTGCCCGGCCGCTCGGCAGCGGGGCGCTTTACGGCGCCGACAAAGGATTGCCGATGCTTTGCATCGAGCGATTCGAGCCGGACTTCGTCCGGAGCGAAGGCAGACAGATCAAAAGCCGGTCGCGCGAGCTGAATAATCCCGCCGTTCTCATCGTCCTGCATCAACCCGCCAGACCGCCGCAAAGGCAATGGCTCTTCGCGCGCGAGGAACTGAAACAGGCCATGCGCAGGCCGTTGGGCGATTATGAATGCGACCTCACCGCCATTTCCGGCCATGATCCCGATTGGCTGTTTCATATTACGGCGTGGCGCACAAACGCGGACGCCGGCGATGAGCCACCGGTTCTTCCGCCGCTGGCGCCCCGCCTCCGGTCGGCGAACGCCGCCTCGACCGCGCCCATCGAACTGGCGCTGGCGCTGGGAGACGAAGCCCCGCTGACAGATTCGCAGGCTTCGGCCAAGGCGGCGCCACTTGATGATTCCGGCGCCTCCTCCTCCGCAGGTGGAACCGGAGAATCGGGAGAAGATCACGCGAACCAATGGCGCGTCCGGCGCGTCAAAAACGTAGTAGCCTATGTCACCACCCTTACGCTGACGCGTAATCGGGCGCTTTGGCTGATATACGCAGGGTGCGGGGCGATGATGGCGGGATTGCTGATTGCGTTTCTTCCGCGGCGCAAGGAAATATGGTTCCAGGTGAACGCCGCCGAAAAGAAACTGCGCGTTGCGGGCAAGTACCGCTATCCCAGCCAGACGCTTGACGCGGCAACGCTGCAGGCGCTTGAAAAACTGAATATCCGGGGCGACTCATAATGACGAATCCGATCGGAAAGCCCGGCCGAAAAGCCTTATGCGCATGGCGCCTGATAGCCGGCGGCATTGCAGTGTGGAGCGTGGCGGCCGCCGCATTAGCGCAATTGCCGCCAAAAACAATCTCCGCATCCGCCAAGCGGGAAAAAGGAATCACAGCGCTGAAGACGGCGGCGCAGGCGCAGGCGATGATGGGCGCTCCCACAAGTCTTGCGCCCCATGAAACTCTCGAGACCGACGATCACTTTCTGCGCGGCATACGATTCACCGGCGCCGCGGGATTGTCGCTGGCCGCCCCGTCCGGCGACGCCGAGACAGCCGCGCGCGCCTTCCTCTCGCAGTATCAATATCTTTTCTCCTCCGAAAGCGGCGCCGTCGCCTTTGCGACGCAGCGCATCAGGAACCGTGCGGAGCAATCCTTTGTTCTTCTGCGGCAGACTTATGCGGGCGTTCCCGTTTGGGGCGGGCAGATCGCGATCCAGACCGGCGGCGGACAAGGCGCCTTGGGCGTGCGCTATGCGTTCGGCCATCTGCTGCGCGATACGACGGCGCTGGACAGTGGGCAGCTCGCCGTGAAGCCTTCATGCGACGCCGCGCAGGCCAATGCCGCTGCGATCGCGCTGATGGCTTCGCAATACGTCTCCTTTTATTTGCGCGCCGGGGAACCCGAGCTGATGATCTATGATGCGCCGATGCTCGGCCAGCCAGGCCAGACGCGGCTGGTCTGGCGCACAACCGTTACGAGCGTTCTCGGGCCCCACCCCAATGAATTTATCCTTGTTGACGCGCATACGCTCGAAATCGCGCTGCATTACACCCTGACGCAAACCGTGCGCGGCCGCGAAATCTACGACGCGAACAACACGTCGGCCAACCCGGGAATGCTGGTTCGCAAAGAGAACGATCCGCCCTGCTCCATCGAAGACGCGAATCAGGCCTACGACTATCTGGGCGACACCTACGATTTTTATAACACGCAGCACGGGCGCGATGGCATAGACAACCGCGGCACGACCATCAGCGCCACGGTGCGCTATTGCGATCCTTCCTCAGAATGCCCGTTTGCGAACGCCTTCTGGAACGGCAGCCGCATTTATCTGGGCGCCGGCATGGCCGCCGACGACGTGGTCGCGCACGAGCTGACGCACGGCGTCACGCAGAATGAATCCGGCCTGGTGTATGCTTATGAGTCCGGCGCCATCAATGAGTCTTTCTCCGACATTTGGGGCGAATTTGTGGACCTGACCAACGGCAAGGGTAATGATTCCGCGGCGGTCCGCTGGGAGATAGGAGAAGACCTGCCCACATCGGTCGGCGTCATTCGCGACATGAAAGACCCCACGCGCTACGATCAGCCGGATCGCATGTACAGCCGTTTATGGTATGCGGGCCCGATGGACAACGGCGGGGTTCATATCAACAGCGGCGTCGGCAACAAGCTCTGCTATCTGCTGACGGACGGCGGCGCCTTCAACAACCAGACGGTGACCGGCATGGGAATTCCCAAGGTCGCCCAGCTGTTTTATGAATGCCAGACTCATCTCTTGACGGAATTTTCCGATTACGAGGAACTGTCCTTCGCCCTGGCGCAAGCGGCCATTAATCTGGGATTGACGGCGGACGAAAAAAGCAACGTGGACCGGGCCTGCCAGGCGGTTGAGATCAAGAATCCCGGCACGCTGGATCATTACAGGATCATCTACAAGGACAGGGATAATCCGTCGCTCAAGCCGGAACTGAAAGAAAATAAAATCATCATTTCCGATCCGCGCGCCTACGGGACGCTTTCAATCACAAAGATTCGGAACGCCGGCCTGTATCACAAAATCAGCGCTGTCCAATGCGCCGGCGCCCTGACGAAAATCTATACGGAAACGGATATTGACCAGATCGAAACAACGGGCGCCATCCGTTCGCTGACGGCGCGCAATGCTTATGTGAAGAGAATCGCCGCCAAGGAAATTGGCACGGTGCGGATCAGCGCCATGCCGGCTCTTGTCTCCGGCAGCGCGCAATGGT
>JAPLSP010000563.1 GCA_026398575.1 Candidatus Sumerlaeota bacterium
CTTCTTTTTGGCGATTCAATGGCCTTGGCGCTAAAAAGAAGGCGGCAAGCCACCTTACTCCAAAAGCTGGCGCCGTTCCTAAGCGCTTTCCTTTTACCTCTTAGGCAAAAATGCGATACGGAATCTATGGCTCAGACCACCAAGGCCCGCAATCAATGAAACCTGTCATGCTTGTGCTGCTGCCCGGACTGGATGGAACCGGTATTCTCTTCGAACCGCTTCTTGAAGTCTTGCCGCCGGAGATTTTACCGAAGGTGGTGGCCTATCCTCCCGATCAGCCTTTGGATTATGAGGCGCTGCTGCCGCAGGTTCTTGCGTCGTTGCCGGAACGCGAGCCGTTCGTCCTTTTGGGCGAGTCCTTTTCAGGGCCTCTTGCAGTGATGGCCGCCAGCCGGCGTCCGCCGAACTTGCGGGCCGTTGTGCTGTGCGCCACCTTTGTCCGCAATCCCATCTGGTTTCTGCCGCGATGGAGCCGGTTCTTGTGCGGGAGTTATGTCTTTTGGTTTTTTCCGCTGATGTCGAAGACGAAGGCGTTGTTGAATGCCATTTTTGGCTTTTCCAATCCGCAGATGCGCGCGCTCATCCCAAGAGCGTTGAAGCTGGTCAAGCCTTCGGTCTTCGCCGCGCGCGGCAGAGCCGCATTGGCGGTTGATGCAACCGAACAATTGCGCGCCTGCCAGGTTCCCATTCTTTATCTGGCGGCAAAATTTGATGGCGTCGTTCCCGCGCACAACCTCGCCTATATTCAGCGCCAAAAGCCATCCGTCAAAGCGGCGATCATTCCGACAGGGCACATGCTACTTCAATCGCGCCCGCGAGAAGCTTGCGCGGCCCTCTTGGAATTTTTGCAGTCCGACGCGTCAGACTGGTCAGACGCGTCGGACCGGTCGGACTCGGACTAGCGGGAGCTCCGCCCGCCGAGCAATGCCCCGGCGGCGATCAGCGCTGCGCCGGGGAGGAGGCCGGGGCTGAAGGATTCCTTGAATAGAAGACCCATAAGTAGCGCAGAGACAACGGGCACGAAGTAAGCCAGCAGCGCCAGCAGGCGCGCCGAGCCGCGTTTGATGCCGATTTCCCAGAGATAGTAGCCCACGCCGACCGGTCCGATGCCGCAGAAAAGCGCCCAGAAAATCGTGGCGGCGCTGGGCATGACCATTCCGCGCCATTCGCCTTTGAAGCCCGCCAGAGCCGCCGAACAGATCGCGCACATCACCCATTGCAGCGTCGAGCCGTTGTCTTCGTCCGGGATGCTCCATTTCTTCAAGAGCACAGAATACAGCGCCCAGAAAAACGCTCCCGTGAACGACATGGCGTGTGGCAGCAAGCTCGAAGGCGGACGCAGAAAAGCGCCGATGCCTTTCACCATAACGACGCCGGCGAAACATATCGCCGCCCCTGCAAGCAGCGCCGGCAAGCCGCGCCGTTCCACTCCCAGCGCCGTCCCCAGCAGGATCATCATGATCGGCCAGAGATAGTTGAGCAGGACCACCAAGCCCAAGTCCTCTTCGCGCGCCAGTCCGATGGCGCTGACGAAAAGAATGGTATAGATATTGATGCCCAGGGATCCCGCCACGAAAACTTTCCAAGGGCATCGAAAGAGGCGCGCGAAAGAATATCCGCGCGCGGCATGGATGGCGGCGCCCGCCCCAACCCCCAGCACGCACGTGATCGCAAGGAATGTCATCGCGCCCATGCCGCGCGTCCCGGCGGCATAGCACGGCCCGCTCCAGCACCACAGCGCCAGCGCGCAAACGCCCCACGCGGTTGGATGGGAGAACAATAAACGCATCACGGCCAAGCGTCTCAGATTCGCCGTGTTTTCGGCAATCCAAAATCCTGGAACGATACCCAATCAATATCGGGTCCATAACTGAACCGCCGATGCCGACCCATAGATCATCCAGGTGGTTTCGGCATCCGTCCCCAAAGGCAATCCGGCCAGATCGTTGATTCCCGATCCGGCGGCCACCAGCCGCAAGACATAAACGCCCGGCGCCGCGTTGCCAATGACCAGGGTATAGTGCGACGGATCCACTTGCGTCAAGTTACTGAGCTCGGCCACAACGCTCCCATTGCGCGTCAGAACAAAGTCGCCAAGGTCCACGCCCGTGACCGCTTCGCTGAAAGTGACCGTCGTAACGGCGTTGGCGTAATCACCGACCGCCGCGATGGCCGCTATCGGCGGCGTCCGATCCACATACAGCTGGTCGGCATAATGCGCGACGCCAACGTTGTATATCAGATCGGTCAAAGTAATGGCGACATCCGCCCAGCCTTCCGCATCCGCCGGCAGCGTTGTATAGGAGTAGGTATAGGCGCCGCTTGTGATTCGGACCAGCGAAGCCGTATGGTCGTTGACGGTCACATCCGGATTATGCGCCAGCGCTTCGGAAGCGGTAAAGACAATCGAGACCGAGACTCCTTCCTGCGCGTAGGTTGGCGTTACGCTCAAGTCCAGAGGCTCGGGCGGAAGGTTATCGAACAGGAAGCTATAGTGACGCGATGCTTCATTCTGGCGGGTTTTGGGATCCACGGCGCTGTTGCAGACGTTCGACGGAATGAAGAGGGTGACAAGTCCCTGTGCGGTCGGGATCGCATTGAAGGTATAGGTCGCTCCCGTCGCAGGCCAGCTGACGGGAACGATCAGGCAATTGGCCACGCTCAGATCGCTCGTGACGAAGTTTTCGACCGCGATGCCAAACGTGACGGTGAAGAGGACAGGCGTCTGGCTCGTGATGGCGCCGCTGGCCACTTGCACGGATTTGAATTCGGTAATCGGGAGCAAGGTGGCGTCTTTGATGACGCTCCACCGCTGTTCGATGAATGGAATATACGCCTGATCGCAGATGACGGTTCCCGAGGTCCCAATGAGCGCGATATTCACAGGAATGGGCCCTTCGCCAAATACATCGAGACACTTGAATTCAAACGTTTGATTGTCGCCCGACGGATTGAGGACGGCCAATGCCGCGTAGATATTGATTCCGTCCGTCGTGAGCGTCAACTTGTCGGCTGTGACGTTGAAGACGGGCTCGGTGAAAGTAATGGTGACTGTTGTTATGATGGCGGCGGACATCCCGCTCGTTGGAGTCACGTCCGCCAGCGGATTGAAGTTCGGCGCCACCGTATCCGCTGCGAAGACGCCGCCAAACTTGGCCGCCAGCGGATTGCCCAAATCGTCGGTCACGCTGGTCGTCTGGTCCATATCCAGCCGCAACATGCCGCCCAACGGAGCGCCGGAGGCCAGATTTCCAACCGTCACGGTCCACGTCATTCTGTCGCCGCTGGGATTGCTGAGATCCAACAGCTCGCCCGAGGCGCTTCCGTTCACGAGCGAGACCGTGAAGGCGCCGGACGTCAGGCCGGTCACCGGTTCGCTGAAGAGCAGGTCGTAGATCATGGTCGTCGAAGTCGGCGCAGGACCGATCCAGCGCGGCGCCAGAGTCGTCGCCATCGGCGGCACGGTGTCCACCTGATAGACTTCGCCGGAGAAAGGCAGATTCATAAGAGGCTGGCTATAGCGCGCATCCGCGATGGCCGTGGCGCCGCCCGTGGTCACATCCAGACGGAATTCGCCCTCGCCGGTTCCCGTCGCCACGGTCACGGTCGTTGCGGTTGTGCCGTTTGCGGCCGCGATGACCTGCGGCGCCGCCGTAAATGTCCCGCTCACAATCAGGGTTGTGAAATCATCCACATCCACGTTTGTCACCGGTTGCGAATACGTCACGAGATACTCCACGGTGGTCGCAGTGGTCGGGCTGGGGCTCAATCGCACAACGGAGAAGACTTCCGGCGGCGTGGCGCCCAGCAGAGCGACGTTGATCGGCGCGATCACGCCGTCGTCATAGGTGAAGGCGCCAGTGTAATCGCCCGGCGCCAGCGGATTGAATCGCAGAGTGATAATTTCCGAAGCGCCGCCCGGCTGCAAAGTGACGATATTGGGCGTGTCAATGCCAAAGGGCGCGCCCGAAACGAAATAGTCCGAGGTGTCCGCAACGATGGGCGCATTGCCGTTATTCTGCAGCGTCAACACTCCCGTCACACTCGAACCCACGGCTACCGAGCCAAAATCAAGCGGATTGGGAGTGATGATCAAGATGCCCTGGAAGAGTTCATAAGCGCCGACATCCGGCAGGGGCGAGGCGCCCGGATAATCGCGCCGGCGATTGGCGATGTCATAGATCGGCGCGTTCAATCCGGTTGCGGAATTCCAGTATCCCTGGTCAACCGCGGGCGATCCAGGCTGCAGGTCCACATTGCCTGCCAGCGCATCCACAAACAGAGGATCAACGCGGCTGACTGGGAAATCGGCCGGAATCGGATTTGTTACAGTCGCGTTGGTAACGGTGTTGGTCAGGGTATTGCCAAACAGGCACCGGTCCAGCGTCCCGGCGCCGCCGTTGAAGGCCCGGGTGTGGTTGTCAAAGATACAGTTGAAAATATTCGGCGGATTTCCGGTGTTATCAACATGAATCCCCTCGCCATTGAGAGATCGGTTTCCATAGAACGTGCAATTGACCACTGCAAGATTGCCCGTGCTCTCGCGCCGGATTCCTCCGCCGGAACCGCTCGGGCCGGAATTGTTCAAGAAGACGCTGTTGATGATGGTGGCGCTGGTGTTGGCGTCTCGCACGCGCATTGCGCCGCCGTCCCAACCCGCATTTCCGGAAAGGAGGCACCGATCCATCAAAAGATAATAGCCGGCGGCGCCGGAGCCCACGTCCACGGCCCCGCCGTCCTTTCGCGTGGGATTCCCGGCCGCGTTGTTCACAAACGAACAGCTTGTGACACTAGCGGAATCGCTATAAAACCAAAGCGCTCCGCCTGTGTTGTTCGTCGTGGCATTGTCGGTAAAAGTCGTGCTTGTGATGGCGGCGCTGCCTTCCCTGACATACGCAGCGCCGCCTTCATCGTAGCCCCGGTTGCCTTCCAACACGCACGCCTCCATGACCAATGCGCCTTTGATGCGGACCGCGCCGCCGTCGCCGGTAGTGGCGACATTGCGCAAGAATTGGCAATTGCGCGCCGCATAAACGCCGTTGACGCTGTCGCCATACAAAGCGCCGCCATTGGTGCCTTGATTCCCGTCGAAAAGGCAGTTGTCCAGAGTGCAGGTGGTGGTTTCGTGACGCACTGCGCCGCCGTTGGACGCTGCGTTGTTGCGGATAAAATCAGTGCTAGAGATCATGATATAAGGTTTGACATAGATCGCGCCGCCGCTGTCTCCGTTATTCTGGGCAAAGTCGCAGCGATCTATCGTTACGGTGCTTGAGTTGTCAACAAACATTGCCCCGCCGCTCTTTCGGGCTGGATTTCCAGCCGTATTGTTCGCAAAAGAGCAGCTCGTGACGGATGCGGATTCAAGGGAGAACCAAACCGCTCCTCCGTTGTTGCCGGTTGTGGCATTGTCGGTGAAGGTCGTGCTGGTGATGTTGGCGCTGCCTTCTCTGATATACATCACTCCGCCCTCATCAGAGCAACGATTACCTTCAAACATGCAAGCATCCATGACGAAAGCGCCCTTGCCGCGCAGAGCGCCGCCATCGCCGTTATAGCCGATATTGCGGAAGAACTGGCAATTTCGCATCTCACAATTGCTGGCGGTGCTGTCGTTATAAATCGCGCCGCCATTTTGCCCCTGATTATTCTCGAACAGGCAGTTGCTCAAGGTGCATATAGTACCCTGAGGCCGCATAGCCCCGCCGCTGGCTGTCGCGTAGTTCCCAGTGAAACTGGTGTCGGAAATCCGCATGATGATGCCGGCGGCAGTACTGTAAATGGCGCCGCCATTGCCCGAACAATAGTTGTTCAGGAAGCGGCAGTGGCGCATGTCATATACCTCCGACACTTCGGTGCTATAAATAACGCCGCCATTGTTCGATGTGTTTCCGGAGAAGAGGCAGTTTTCCAGAACGCAGGAAGGTGTGGATCTCGGACGCAGCGCGCCGCCATAGGGGCTGGTATTGTTGATGAAGTCGCAATCGGTGATCTGGAATCTGCAGCCGGCGTTGTCGCTGCCAATGGCGCCGCCGTCATGCCCGGCGGTCGAGTTGCCGGTGAACGTCGTCCGCTCAAGGGTCAACGGGAAATTGCTGGTGGCATAGATCGCGCCGCCCCAGCCGTGGGCAACGCTGTTGCTGGTGAAGGAGCAATCGGAGATCGTGGCGCCGCTGGGAGCATTGTTGAACGCCAGGGCGCCGCCATGCTTGTCGGTACCGGTGACCTTGTTATTCACAAAATCGCATAAATTTATGGTGATGGTTCCGGGCTGGCCGCCCCAATTGAAAAACAAAGCGCCGCCGGGATCGCCGCCATTGCCTATTTGATTGTTTGTGAACGTGCAGCGGAGGAACGATGCGGTTGGATTGATCGCGGTATTGCAGTAACTGTTGACCGCGGCGCCGCCGTCGCCGGCAGTGTTGTTCGTGAAGGTTGTGTCGGTGGCGTAAATGGACGCATTCTGGCATTTGACCGTGCCGCCATCGGCGCCACCCGAGTTTTGATCAAAGCCACAATTGACGAGGTTCACAAGTCCAGTTTCATCGCGAATGGCGCCGCCGTAGTTCTTACACCGATTCAGCGAGAATGTGCAGGTTGTGAATGAGAGCTGGCCATATTGGCACCAGACAGCTCCTCCGTCCGAGTTGGGCGCGCTGTTGCCCGTAAAGAAGCAATTATCAATCCGATTGAGCGCTGAAGAAGAGCGATAATTATAGATCGCCCCGCCCTGCGACGCATTGGCGGTATTGGCGTCAAACGAGCAGTCACTGATGGCCATGGGGATAAGATAGTTGTTCGCATCCCTCCAAATCGCGCCTCCCCGCTGCAGAGCGGTGTTGCGGGTGAACTCGCAGTTGGTGAAGGTTGGGATGACGGAATTCTGATTTCCGTTTTCCAAGCCAACCGCCCCACCATAGCCGCCGGAGTTGGATGTAAATACGCAGCCATCCAAAGTCAGGACAAGATTGGGCTCATCGGAATTGGTCCAGATGGCGCCGCCATAATAATTGCCGGAAGCAATCGCGCTGTTGCTGGAGAACTCGCAGTTGGTCAGTATCCAGCTTTCGCGGTAAAGCCTCATGGCGCCGCCGCCATCCCCGCTGGTGGTCATGTTATTATAGAACTTGCAGTCGCGGGCCGTATTCACGGCGCCGTTGCGGATCGAACGGACCGCGCCGCCATTCAGACCGCTGTCGTTGCCATCGAACACGCAATTCTCCAGCGTCATGGCGCCCAGGTATTCGCGGCAGATCGCGCCGCCGCCGCCGTTGCCGCCGCCCGTTATTGTCACATGATTATTCAGGAACATGCTTCCGATTACGGTGATTGTCGTCGGCACGGTCTGGACCGCCAGCATGCCGCCTGAAAGGGCGCCGCCACGCCATACAGCCGTGTTGTCGCTGAACGCGCACGACGTGACGGAAACCGCCGCGCCATTGTTGACGAACACCGCGCCACCTTCCTGCGAACAGGCGTTGCTCGTGAAGGAACACTGCGAAAGCGCCAGGTCCACCTCGCTATATATTGCGCCGCCATAGCCGGCGGCCGACCCGTTGAAGAAATTCACAGCGTCAATCGCCACCGCTGGCGACCAGGCTATGAACGCCAGGATGCGATCGGCGCCAATGCCGGAAATCGTCGTGGCGTTATCGAGCGCATAATTGCCCGTGCGCGCGGCAGGCGAGGCTTCCGTTCCCGCGAAGCCGCCAAAAATGCTGACCGGATTGGCGACGACGGCCATGACGGGCATGCTGTATTCGCCTGCCTTGATCCATATCTGGCCGTTCCCCGCAACGTTGGCCAGCGCCCAATCCAGGTTCGCCACGTCGGCGCCCCAGTTTGTGCCCGTGCCAACGCCCCCAAGGGCGACGCGGATGAGGGTGTAAGAAGTGGGCGGCGTATGCGGATCGGGAACGATCCGGTTGAGATTTTCATAAGCGCCAATGTCGGGATTGGGACTGCGCGGATTTCCCGGATAGTCAATTGCAGGAGCGCTATAACCGCCGGCCGAAAGAGCGCCCGCATTGATCGCCGGTGAATCGTTTCTCAGGCTATAGTCGTCGCCCGCCGGATTCACGAGCAACGAAGAGTCAGAGATACAATTGACAGGATTTCCTCCTATAACGGCGTTTGCAATTCCGCCGCTCCCTTGCAGGCCAAACAGGCAATTATTCATCTGGCCCATGTTGATTCCCATGACGCCGATAAAAGCAGCGCTATGGTCATCAAAGAGGCAGTTCAAGACGTTGACGGTCGCCTCGGCGACGCTGATGTAGATGCCGTCGGTATTCGCCATGCCATTATAGCGCCCTTGGGCGCGATTTCCATAGAAGGTGCAGTTGATAACCGACAGCGAGGCATGATTCGCGCTTCCAATCGCTCCGCCATTTGTCACGGCGCTATTATTCGCAAAAATGCTGTTGGTGATGGTCGCGCGTGCGGCGGCGTTGTTGATATAAATGGCGCCGCCGTTTCGATACGAGCTGTTGGAGGTGAAGAGGCATTGTGAGACGGTCAGATTGCCATTCCACAACAAGATGACGCCCGCGTCGCCCGCAGCGGGCAAGCCGATGGTCGTTGTGTTGTCGGCAAACACGCATTGGGAAGCATTCAGCGTTGCGCCGCTCTCCAGCCTGATGGCGCCGCCATTGTAACCCCTGTTGGCTGAGAAGACGCATTGCGTCAGGTTTACGGAAACGCCGCCATTGAGTTCCATGACGCCGGCATATCCGCCGCAGCGGTTGCCGTCGAAGCGAGTCTGGGCGATGGTCGCGGAAGTGCCGGTGGCCGCCAAATATATAATGCCGCTCCCGGCCCCATACGAAGTATTGCTCGTGAAAATGCAGTTGGATATTGTCATGGCGCCGGCGGCAGCCGAGGGTCCGGCATTGATCACCGCGCCGTTGGCGGGAGAGGCGGCATTCGCGATGGTAACGCCGTCGAGAATGAACGCTTCAAATCCTGCGGTTCCGAAATTGAAAATGGAATACAGATTCTGACCGCTCACGGTGGTGGGATTGGTTTCCCAGGAACGGGCGGCGTCGCGCGCGGCCTTGTCCGCCGGAGGAATGAAACCGCCATAGATGGAAAGGATCATGGGCTTGTCGAAGACCGGCATCGTCGTAACGTCATAAGCGCCGGACGCCATATAGATCATGCCGCTGCCTGCGGATGTGACCATATCCATCGCCTGGGAGAAAGAGGTCGCATTGGCCCAGCTGCTGCCGTCGCCGGCGCCGGCGGGCGTCACGTCCACATAGATGGGACTGGACCAGATAACAATGTTATCGCCGCCTTTGCGCGCCGGCGTTTCATCATTGGCGCCAATGGCCGCTATCTGATAATTCGCCCCGGTCGCAGGCGCCGTGATCGCGCAGGAATAATTGCCGGCGCCATCGGAAACGCCCAATCCCGCCGGCACGCCATTGACGAAAAACTCGACGTTGGCGATCGCGCCGATGGGGCTGAGGGCCTTGACGGTAAATGTGGTGATCGAGCCATTCGGGGTGGCCAGGTTCGGATTGACGAACGCAATCGTCGGATAGTCGCCGGTATAACCGGGCAATGCATATTTATCGGCCAGATAGCGGCGCACGCCGGCGCGATCCGATTCCGAGATCGCTCCCCGATAGACGATCACCTCGGCCACCATGCCCCTCATCCAATCCCCGCCATTGTTGATGCTGCCAAGCGTGGCCAGCCGTGTGCCCACGTTATAGGCGGGCATCACTGTGGTCACGCCCTTGACGCCGTCGTTGGCTGCGAAATGCTTTCCGTCTTGCCGGCAGGCGTCTATCATCTGCCATACATTGGGCCTGCCTGCCGTCTGGCCATTGAGTCTTGTGCCGCCCAACTGAAGACGCAGGTGGACTGCGGCGGCATATTGGGTGCACCCAAACTGATAGCCGGCGCCGCCCAGCGTGGAATCATCGCGCGTGGCCAGGAGCGATTGATAATTGTTCTGCGTGCCGATGAAATTCGCGACCGCGAAGCACGAGAAGTCATCCGGCAGGACGCGCACAGAGTCAAAGTCACCCGTCTTGAATATCAGGCTGTCGCCGCCGGCGGTATCGAACGACACCGCCGGAAGCCCCGCGATTTGATTGACAAGATAGATCGGCGTGCCGGTATTGGAGGAAGCGTTGGTTTGGGAAGTTGTTTGATCCAGCCATTGATCCACGGTTTCGCCGTCGCCGGCAGGCAGGCCGCTGGCTGCCATTGGGCCGGCGCCCGCGTCCAGATGCAGGACCCTGGCCGCATCCGAGCGGATCGTTGTCGTATCGCTGGCGCCGGTAAAAGAGATGATCGCGCTGGTTGTGATGAGGGTATCGGGCGAGCATTCCGCCACGACTCGCGCTTGGTAGCTCTGGCCGGGCGCCAGGATGCCCATATTCAAACTGCGTTGATTGCCGGGAACAAGGATTGGGTCCGTGGAATCCAACGAAGCAGAGCTTATATATACTTTGAATTGGAGGAGCGCCGGCTGGTCATAAGGATAATGCCAATAGACCTGCTCGCGGGAATGGACCACATCGCCGGTCTTGGGACAAATGATGATGGGATCCACCGCATGTGCGGCGAACATAAGTGTAAGACACACGCCCGACACAACAGATATTAGTACATTGCCTTTCATGAGACGCCTCCTTGCCTGCAGATGATCTCACTACGCAAACAAAGGAAAAGGGTAGCACAGAATGCTGCTTTTTTCAAGAGAAAAATTCACTTTTCGGACCACTGTATCCATACGATTGAAAACTACTTAGTTATCTTTATCAGGTAAATACTCAGAGATTTATATGATCCATCAGGAGTTATTTGTAATGAAAAAAGCGCATTCGCTTTTGGGCGAATGCGCTTTGATGTTTTTCAAACTCAACCGAATCCGCATTGATGCGGATCGCAATCCGATACTTATTTGGCTGTCAGGATCGAATCCGGAATTTTTTTCTTGTCAATGCCGGGGCCGGCAAATTGCACGTCCAGCACTTGCTCGCCGTCCTTCTCAAAGAAGAGAACTGCGATCTTATGCGAAGCAGCCGTCAATGTGACTTTGCCTTCCTTCTCTTCGGCGCCATGCAAACCGTCGTTGTCCACGACCACCTTGTCGTCAATCAGCAGCTTGCTGCCGTCGTCCGAGTTCGTGTAGAAGGTGTATTCGCCTTCCTTCTCGATCTTGATCTGGCCCGTGAAGCGGATGCCGAAATTATCTTCCGCCGCCTTGCCGCCAATCGTGATGTCGAAGCCGTCGCACAAGCCTTTCTTAGCTGCCGTCAGCGTGCCGAAATCCGGAAGATTATCCCAAGAGCCTTCGAAATACTCAAAGTTGAGGTTGCCGCCCGCAGCCGGCGGAGGAGGAAGCGCATCGGGAGCTTTGGCGCTCAAAATTTCTTTCGGGAGCGCTTTCTTGGCGATGTCCGGCCCCTCAAAGCTGACTTCGAGGACTTTGTCTCCATCTTTTTCAAAATACCCGACAACGATCTTATGCGCGCCGGCGGCCAGGCGAACCTTGCCGGATTTCTCCTCGGCGGCATGAAGCCCATCGTTGTCAACCACGACCTTGTCGTCAATCCAGAGTTTGCTGCCGTCGTCCGAGTTGGTGTAGAACGTGTACAGGCCTTCTTTTTCGATCTTGATTCCGCCTTTGAAGCGAATGGCGAACTGATGTTCGTCGGCCTTGCCTCCCAGCGTGATGTCGAAGCTGTCAATCGTGCCCGTCTTGCCAGGCGTCGCTTTATCGAAATCAGGAAGAGTGTCATTGTCGCCTGCATAGTAGTCGTAACTCAACTCCGCGTAGGCCGCATTCGCCAGAGACAGCATGGCCGCCGCCAATCCGATCATCAATACCCCACTAAGTTTTTTCATACCTCGCTCCCCTTTCATCGAAATGAATGATTGTTCCGCTGGCGAAGGAAAATCCCTCCTGCGGGAAAGCCGGGATTTTTTCGCGCTACCGGTATTTATTCTATGAACAGGAATCAGGGCGAGTCAATAGCAAAACTCGTTTAATCCCTTCGCATGAAGAGCGCCATGGGGTTGGGGCCGTAAGGCGGAAAGCCGCGCTGCCAGACCTTGAGAAGGGTGTAGCGCCTCTGAAATCCGGCGTTGCGCAGCAGCGCTTCATCCGGCCCGCCGGGATAGAATGCCTTGGGCGGATTGATGGATTGCAGCTGAATAAAAATGAACCGCGGACGGCGCGACAGCACATACCGCGTATCAATCTTGTAATGCAACGCGCCGGGCTGGCGGGCAATGCGCTCGTTCATCAGACCGCTCAAATCAATCACGTTCAGCCGCGAATAGTAAGGCACAATCCCTGCCTCGCCCGTCGCCAGCCAATCGCCCGGCCGGGCATAATCGCGCAGCCATTCCCCGGCGACAATATACGGCTGCTGCAAGGCGCGGGCGCGATACCGGCAAATCATCTCGAATCCGTCCCGACGCTCCGTTTTGAGCATCAGCGCCAGGCAACCTGCCGTAAAGAGCACAAGGCCGCCGCGCCAAATCCAAGACCTTGGCCAATTGCCCGAGCCGCGCCAGAACCACGTCAAACCTTCATTGATCAGCCAGGCCATTGCGGGAATCGCCGGCGCCATGAATCGCCCGACCGGCATCCAATCGCCGCCCGCCCAGATCATGAAGAGCAATTGCGCGATACAAAATCCGGCCGACAACAGGCAGAGCGCTGGGGCCAGGCTGGAGGATTGACGATTGACGATTGACGATTGACGATTGAGGGTTGAGGATTGCGAATTGGCGATTGCGGATTGCGGATTGCGGATTGGGGATTGGGGACTGGCGATTGGGGGGTGGCGAGCGGTCAGGCCTTTCCATACTCCGAACAGCAGCGCGAGCGCTGCCAAGGAACTGCCGGCCAGCGCCAGCGATTTGGCCGCATAAGGAATGCCGGCGGCGATGCGTTCGAAGAGAGGATTCGTCGCCTTGGAATAAAATGTGTTGGGAAGCAAGTGGCCAAAATAACCGACGCGCCAGATGGTGTATGCTCCGAAGATCAGGACGAAGGCAGCGCTCCACAATCCCACGCGCGCCCAGGTTTCATATTGAGGCCCGAAGACCAGGCGCGCGGGAATGCGGCAGCCTTCACCCGGCTTGACCTCTTCGATCCAGGCGCCTTGCCTCTGGCGTATCCAGATTATCTTTGCCGCCAGACAGACGGCGAAAAAGATCACGCCTTCGGGGCGGCACATCGCCGCCAGGGCGCATGCGACGGCGGAAAGCGGAAGCGCCGGGCGCCGCCCCATTTCGCGCGCGCACGCCAGCAATGCGACCGTCCCAATCAATGCGTAGAAGGGCGTTTCAAGCCCGCCCACGGCCCAGACCGCCCAGGGACCGCTCAGGGCCAGCGCCCATAGTCCCGGATAGCGCAGAGGATTGTCCTGGCCGCCGTTCCGCAATCCCAGCCAGACGATTTCCATGGTCAGAAGCGCGCAGATGGCGCCGAACAAGGGCGAAAAATTCGGCAGCACAAAGCCCAGACGCGATGCCCCGGCCAGAACGAGAACATAAAGGAAATTCGAATATCCCTCGACGCGCTCGCTTTCGTTGAAGACCAGCCCTTTGCCGGCAGCCAGATTGTCGGCGTAGCGGTAGGAAATATAGGGATCGTCTTGCGACCATCCCCCATAGTATCCGAGATGAACCGCCAACAGCAGAAATGGAAGGATGAATGACAAGCGGCAGGCGATTGCCGGCCACCCGGAATTGAGAAGGCGCAAAGACATGGACGGGCTCACGTCTTTGCGGGCGCGTGAGACATCAAGATAATGGCCGGAATGCATCATAACAAAGGCGCTATTGCTGCGCTGCCCGCCGCGCGCGCAACTCCTCGCGCTGCAGCCGGAATACCGTCCGGATGATCCGTTCTCGTTCCGGTTCGCGGATATGCGAAATCTCCATGCCGACTTCATGAGCGCCCAAGTAATTGCCGCCCGAAGGCCGGACCCATTTGGTTTCGCAGACGCATCGGGCGCGCAAGAGCGGCATGGAGGAAAGATCCACGACGATCAAATAAAAGCTGCCAAGCGGGGGCGCGTCATCCGTGTAAAAGCAAAATCCACCGCCGCTCAGATCGTGCAGCGTGAGACGCTGCACCGGGCTGGGCGCCGCCATTTTCCCCTCCGCTATGGTTAGCAGCCGGTCCACCTTGCAGCTCAGGTCATTGACCATTTCGATCACTTGCGCCAAGGCTTCGATGATATGCGCCTGGGTTGGATCCGTCTCGCTATCGAGGACGTCCAGCGGCGTTTCAGCGGTTTCCGACATGACTTCCGCCACCGCTTTTTGGAGCTCCGCATCGTCCTTGAGCAGCGTCATCGTAAAGCGCAATGAATTATGCGCCCGGACATATTCCCGCCGATCTTTGGCGCTCTCGTTTGACATATCGCCCGCTCCCTCATGAATTAACGCCCCATTCCGGGCGGTTCGACGCTTGGAAAGATCGCAATCTTACGCCGGCCCCCGTCCGGCTGATGGTCTTGGTACTCATATTCAAAACTATAATCTCATAAATTATCACAAACTCTCCTGCATGAAGAGTAGATTCATGCGGATAGGAGAGGCGCCAGCTTTTGGAGTAAGGTGGCTTGCCGCCTTCTTTTTGCGCCAGGACCATTGTGACGCCAAAAAGAAGGCGGCAAGCCACCTTACTCCAGAAGCTGGCGCTGTTTCCGACTGCATTGCATTCATCCCCAGGGAAAAATACGCCACTGAATTTATGACTCAAAGCACTTGGGCCGCGCGCTACAATCCGATGAGAAATTTTCAGCCATGCCGTGAAGGGAAGTCAAAGCCTATTTTAAAGGACCATCTTTGTATCTAAATGCCCTGGGTCGCGCGCGGCGTCAGGCTCAAATCGGCCTGCCGGCCCGCCTGCAGGAGATGATAGCCCAAGCCCGCGATCATTGCGGCATTGTCGCCGCAAAAAACAGGGGAAGGCATGATGACACGCAGACCCGCGCGTTCCAGGCGCGACGCCTCGCGACGCAACCCCCGATTGCAGGCCACGCCGCCGACAATGGCGATCCGGGAGACGCGATACTTCTTTGCCGCGCGGCGCGCCTTGTCGAGCAGCACGTCAATAGCCGCCGCCTGAAATCCCGCGCATAAATCGCGCACGAACGGCTCATCCAGTTCCGAGTTCCGAGTTCCGAGTTCCGAGTTCCGAGTTCCGAGTTCCGAGTTCCGAGTTCCGAGTTCCGAGTTCCGAGTTCCGAGTTCCGAGTTCCGAGTTCCGAGTTCCGCGTTCCGCGTGCCGAGTCCCGACTCATCCTCGGTTTTCCGCGCGCGCATTTGCTCTTCGATCAGCAGTCGCACGGCGGTTTTCAAACCGCTGAATGAAAAATCAAGATCGTCCGAATGAATCATGGGACGCGGCAAGGCAAAGCGCGTGGGATCGCCCTGCGCGGCCAGACGATCAATGATGGGACCGCCGGGATAGCCCAAATGCAGGAGCTTGGCCACTTTGTCGAAGGCCTCTCCGGCGGCGTCATCGCGGGTCCGGCCAATCTGCGTCATCTGCAGAGGCGATTCCACCAACGCCAGACTGGTATGCCCGCCGGAGATCGCCAGACCGATATAAGGATATTCCCATTCGATTGCGGATTGCGAATTGGCGATTGACGATTGACGATTGACGATTGACGATTGATAAGGAGCGATTGCCGATTGAGAACTGCCATCGCCAACGGAACCCGGAACTCGGAACTCGGAACTCGGAACTTGCCGTTCGGAACTCGGAACCTGCAATTCGCAACTCGGAACTCGGAACTCGGAACTCGGAACTCTCAAGAAGGGCGAATACAGATGAGCGCGGACATGATGGATGGCGATGAGCGGTTTGCCGGTCACGAGCGCCAATCCCTTGGCGGCTTCCACCCCGGTCATGAGCGCTCCGATGAGGCCGGGGGCGTAGGTGACCGCGACAGCCGCAACGTCATCGAGCGTGATTTGCGCCGCGTCGAGCGCCTGGCGGATAATGACGGCGATTTTTTCCACGTGGGCGCGCGCCGCGATTTCCGGCACGACGCCGCCGTACAGCGCGTGCAGATCAATCTGCGAAGCCACGATGTTGCTCAAGACATCGCGTCCATCGCGGACGACCGCCGCCGCCGTTTCATCGCACGAAGTTTCAATCCCCAGAATAAGGACCGGCCGCTCCATGGTCATTCCCCGCGAGTTAGGCTTGCGCTCCCGTTCAATATATCCATACTCATGGGCGGGCGCCTTTGCAGTTTTAAGCGCCGGCGCATACAGTTCAAGAACCGGTTTGTGGTCCTTCAATTTTGAAAGACCACAAGCGCGTCACGTAAAAATTCAAGCGCAATTATTCTGAAGGCAAGCGCTCAAAAGCCGGGAGATTGTGAGGATACCGGCAAACCGATGGCAACCTCAATCTCTCGAAAAAGAACCCTTTAGCAAAAGGATAATCTCACGCCATGGCTCGTCTATCCGTCAATATTGATCACGTCGCCACGGTGCGCCAGGCGCGCGGCGGCGCGGAACCCGATCCCATCGCCGCGGCGCTCATTGCCGAATTGGCCGGCGCCATCGGCATCACCGCGCACTTGCGCGAAGACCGCCGGCACATTCAGGACCGCGACCTGGAACTGCTGCGGCTAGTGCTGAAAACGCGCCTCAACATGGAAATGGCTCTGACGGATGAAATGCTGGAGATCGCCGCTCGGATCAAACCGGAAATTTGCACGCCCGTGCCGGAAAAGCGCGAGGAGCTGACGACCGAAGGGGGCTTGGAAGTCGTCAGCAGAGCCCAGCACGTTCAGCGATGCATCGAACAGCTGCATCGGGCCGGAATCCTGGTCAGTCTGTTAATTGACCCCGATGAGAAGCAGGTGCGGGCGGCGGCCTCGTGCGGCAGCGACGAAATCGAAATCCACACCGGACGCTATTGCGCGGCGCGCGGCCGCGAGGTGATCGCCCGCGAACTGGACCAGATCAAGCGCGCCGCCGCTCTAGCGCAAGAGCTGGGAATGCGCGTCAACGCCGGTCACGGTTTGAACTACCGCAACGTCCAGCCCGTCGCCGCGATCGAGGGGATGGGCGAACTGAACATCGGCCACAGCATCATCGCGCATTCGGTGTTCGTCGGACTCGAGCGCGCCGTCAAGGAAATGATCGCCCTGATTAATGCCGCAAAATAATGATTCTCAAACGATCGTTGCGCTGAAAGATTGGGGTAAAACATGAAACTCATCCTGCTGTTCCCGGGCCTGCTGCTGGCGGTGATGGGGATGCTCCCTGCCGCTGAAACGCGCAAGCCCAATGTCATCCTGATCCTGGCCGA
>JAPLSP010000025.1 GCA_026398575.1 Candidatus Sumerlaeota bacterium
CCGCTTTTTTGGGCAGGATGTCCTCCAGCAGTTCCCGCAGTTTGGGGATATCCCACTGGCGATTTCCCAGGTCATAAATAAGCTGTCCCACAGTCTCTTCGGGTTTTACCTTGAAGAATTCATAGAAGGAGCGGCTGACCGAGACCACCCTGAGGTTTTGATCCAAAGAAATCAATGGCTCACGCACCGTGTTGATGACGCTCTCAGCGAATTCAATGGATTCATCTGCAGATTTTTTAATAACCTCCAGTTCTTTCCGGGTCTTTTCCAGGCCGGCTTCTATCTCCTTGCGCTCGGTGATGTCCTCAATGGCCAGCAGAATGATCCGTTCTTTGCCCAGCACTCTTTGAATCTGCCGGGCATTCAGAAGCATGATGCGCCTGCCAATGGTGGCAAAATTGTGTTCCACCTCATAACCATCGAAGGTTGCTTTTTGGGGAAGGATGGTTTCCAGCAGTTCCCGCAGCTTGGGGATATTCCACTGTTTATTGCCCAAGTCATAAATAAGCTGTCCCACGGTCTCTTCAGGTTTTACCTTGAAGACTTCATAGAAGGAGCGGCTGGCGGTGACCACCCTCAAATCCTGGTCCAGAACGATTAAAGGTTCACGCACGGTGTTGATGATGCTCTCAGAGTATTCATTGACAATCAGCAACTGCTTTGCTTTTTTTTGTTCGGTTATGTCGTGCATAATAGCCGACACGCCACAAATATTTCCTAACTTGTCCTTGATGGACGAAAGGGTCAAAGAGATATCAATCACTACCCCATCTTTTCGGATACGTTTTGTTTCATGATTTTTGATCACTTCTCCCGCTCGCAGCTGCTTAAGTTGGCTAAGTATTTCATCTTTGTAACCAGGAGGAGCTAAAAGAGAAATATTTTGACCATGCATCTCTTTTTCGGTATAACCATATATTTTTTCCGCCCCTTTATTCCAACTGACAATATCTCCTTGCAAAGTTTTCCCAATAATGCCCTCAACCGATGTATTAACAATTGCCGCCAAACTAAGATAAGACTCTTCCATACTCTTGCGCTTGGTGATATCTTCGATAGCAAGCAGAATAACTTTTGGCTTTTCCGGTGGCCTGGGGATCCTCCGGGCATTCAAAAGCATGGCGCGTTTGCCAATGCCAAGAAAATCGTGTTCAACCTCATAGTCATCAAAGGTTGCTTTTTCGGGAAGGATGGTTTCCAGCAGTTCCCGCAGCTTGGGGATATCCCACTGCTTATCGCCCAGATCATAAATAAGCTGTCCCACGGTCTCCTCGGGTTTTACCTTGAAGACGTCATAGAAGGAGCGGCTGGCGGAAACTACCCTTAAATCCTGGTCCAGAACGATTAAGGGTTCACGCACGGTATTGATGATACTTTCGGCGTATTCCAGAGATTTTTTTACGGTTCTTTTCCAGAACATTTCTGTCTCCTTGCGTTTGGTGATGCCTTGAGCTGACTCTTGATGTCAATATCGGTACAGGCAAATGGACTCACTTTGATGGCGCGTCCCTCGCCTGCCGTGTCGGCGTTTTCGCCAAGGTCTCCATCAGCTTGTCGAACGGCTTGTTGAATTTCTCAACACCTTCATCCTCAAGTTGCTGCGTAACTTTGGCGATGCTGATACCGAGTTCCGGCAATTGCTCCAAAACCCATTTGGCTTGCTCGACATCTTCTTCCAAGCGGGCCTTCGGATCGCCGTGGTCGCGGTAAGCGTCAAGGGTTTCGAGCGGGACCGTGTTGATCGTATCCGGTCCGATGAGCGATTCGATGTATTTCACGTCGCTGTATTCAGGATTCTTGGTACCCGTGCTGGCCCACAGCAGCCGCTGCGCACGAGCGCCCATGCAGGCAAGTTTCTCAAACCGGGCGCTGCCGAAAATATCCTGGTAGATCTGATAGGCCATCTTCGCGCTGGCGACGGCAACTTGCCCATGCGCCTGCTTCGCGGCGTCGGCCTCCCTGCCGCCTTGCGCAATGCGTTTTTCCAGCAGCGGATCCACCAGCGCATCAATGCGGCTCACAAAGAAACTGGCCACCGAGGCCACATGACTCACGGGCTTTCCCTGGGCGGTCTGCGCTTCGATACCGTCGAGATAGGCTTCCGCCACCTGCCGGTAACGCGGCAAACCGAAGAGCAGCGTGACGTTGACGCTGATTCCTTCGCTGATGAGTTGCCGGATGGCGGGCAGCCCTTCGTCCGTGGCGGGGACCTTGATGAAGACGTTGGGCCGGTTCAGGGCGCCCCACAACCGTCGGGCCTCCTGCATCGTGCCTTGGGTGTCGTTCGCCAGGTGCGGATTGACCTCCAGGCTGACATAACCGTCCTTGCCGTCCGTCTTTTCGTACACAGGCCGGAACTCGTCAGCGGCGCTCCGCACGTCGCGCTGGCTGAGAGCTTCATAGATGGCTTTGGCGTCTTTTCCCTCAAGGGCCATGGCCCGAATATCCTTATCGTAATCCCGGCTTCCCGCGATAGCTTTCTCAAAGATGGCGGGATTCGAAGTCATTCCTCGTAGCCCGTCTTCCCCGATCAAACGCCGCAACTCGCAGCTGGCGATCAGATCGCGCCGGATGTAATCCAGCCAGAGGGATTGCCCGAATGCTCCCAACTGGGTCAAAGGATTGCTTTTCATGATCCTGATTCCTTGGTCATAGCTCATCGCCCCTCGCTCCTCTCAAATGCAACCAACTAGCAAAAGCAAAATAGCGATGCGGGAGGCCGGGGCTTGCTCCGGCCTTCCATCTCCAAGTCAGAATCACGAGCCCCGACAACATCACCCGCGCATTTGTTTCGAGACTTTGGCGACGGCCTTCTCAACAGCTTGATTAACCTGGCCAATCGCCTGATCCGTCTTGCCTTTATTGCGAAGCTTGTCATTGCCAGTCAACGCGCCCGCTGCTTCTTCGATTCGCCCCTTCACGATGTCTGTCTTGCCGCCCATGATGATGACTCCTTTTCCTGGCTACCTGGTTTTGGCCTCTTCGACTGTCATCTCGTTATTCACGCTGGTTACGCCATGGATGTCGGTGACCAGCTTGGTGACCAGGGATCTTTCGGCCGCGTTCTTGGCAATGCCGGTCAACGTGACCTCGCCATTCCTTGTCTCGACCTTGGTCTTCAGGGCGCTGGTCGAACGATGGGTTGACAAGGCTATCTTGACCTGGGCAGTGACAGACGCGTCATCAATCTTCTGACCCGCCGTTCGATCCGCCGTTTTCGGAGTCGCCGCCACCGTCATCTCATTCTTCACTTCTTTCACGCCTTCGATGTCTTTGGCGTATTCGGCGGTCAGCTCTTTCTGAGCCAGGCTTGAGGCTTCGCCTGTCAGAGTCACGATTCCATCTCTCGCCTTGACGGTGGTCTTGCCGGCATTGACGTGGCGATGGAACAACAGGGTATAGTTCACCTTTCTGATAATCCACTTATCCGAGTTAGCCACAGAGGGTTCGACTTTGGGCGCCAGCTGATTATCCACGCGGGTAACCCCGGGCAGACTTGCCGCAGTCTCCTGAGCCAACGATTTGTGGGGTTCTTCGGCCACAGTTCCGGTCAGCGTAACGACGCCATCTTTGGCTTCGATCTTGATGGAATCGTCCTTGAGATACGTCTTATAGACATAGCTCTGCTTGAACGATGACTCGATTCTATCGTCGGTCTCCGACGCACGCAGAGGCGCGCAGATCATGAACATTGCAACCGCAGCGGCTGCAAACACCAAGAGATACATCGCTTTCCGTTTCATTTTGTTGCCTCGATTCTTCCGTAGTTGTGGGGGAATGCCCCCTTTCGGTTGAACAGTTCACTCTCCTGCGATCTTTTGCCGCGCCTCCGTTCTGACTTTGAGTTCTGTCTCTACGGCGGGCAAAATACGCAAAGCGACGGGCCTTGGTTATGGGGCATATACCCTTGCCTCCCGCAAGTCCCGGTCGTCTGGGCCACTTTCGCTTCATCTTGTCACTGCATAATTCAGCGGCGATCGTTGCGCTCATCATGACTGTCTTTATGTTGATCATAGTGGCGGCTTCCACAGCTGAAAAAACAGCCTGTGCTTCCCATCAGAATCACGGCGATAAGCGCGATGCTGAAATACCGGGCGATCATTTTCATTTTAATCCTGCCTTTCCATGTATCTTCGCTTTTTATCTGAAATACTAGCGAACGCCATGCCGGAAGGACGCCCTTGCCACAGGCAGGACCGTAGACTGTTTGAGTGAGACAAGTTACGGTGACCCGCTTTCGGATCAGGCAGCGCGAAGGCTATGCGCATCGGAAGCTGCAACTCCGGCCAGGGCGGACGCCGGAGCTCCGGTTGAAGGCGGGGGCGCCGCGCTTATCAAAACCGTGGCGCCCCCTTTTGCAGGTCTTCTTTGATGGAGACCTTCTTCGCGTTCAAGGTCACTGGGCAAACTCATCTGCGAATTCCTTGTAGAGGCTCTTGCCGAGGCGGCCGCCGCTGGAGACGACTCCGCGAAGAAATGTGACAGTGCCTTCTCCAATGTCTTTCAGGGATTCCTTGCTGACGAGGTCGGTAGGCGCAGCGTTCCAGTCGCCCCGGATACGCACGCGTATCAGCCTATCCTGCAGATGCACGACGAGCTTTACGAGCGGGATTGAGGCGAGCACATCATGCAGCTGCTTGACCGGCGCCACAATCGCGTATAGATCGAGATAATGCTTCTCGATGTCCACCTGGCCGCCGGACTCGATATCTATCGCGGCGACTCCATTGGCCACGCGAGCCTTGTTCAGCGTGACCACGGAGCCTTTGACCGCGAATGTGGCCTCGACATCGGTATCTTGGAGCGCATCAAACGGCAACAGACCCGCAACCTTGAAGAGAGCGACCAGAAGCGGCACATCGCCCAAGTAGGCATCCTGAAGGAACACATAGCCCCGCCCCGCCGTCTCATTGACAGCGCCGGCGCGGCCATTCGCGATGTAGAAGTACTGGAGTTCTCCTTTGCGGGTTTTCTGACTGTCGCCCAGGAGTTTTCGCAGCTCATCGTAACTGACGCCTTGAGCGTCCTCGCGATAGCGGTATTTCACCGTTCCGTCACTCAGCGCATTCGCGGTCAACTTGCCCTTCATCCGGCCCTTGCAGAACGACGCCGACCATTCCGCCACGGCGCCGGAGGGGGCCTGCCCGTCGAACTTGATTTCCCCCGCGAAGTCCTTGTAAACCGGGCCATACGCGCAAGACACGCACCCGCTGCTCATAACGATGGCGCCGGAAATTCTGATGGTAGAGAAGGAGGGGAGGCCGGCCAGCGCCCCGCGCACGCCCACGTTCACATCCATCTTTCCATCCGCCTGCATGGCGTATGGCACATTCAACGCCGCGATGACGGCGGTAGCCTCTTTGCGAACGAACGTATGCCTCATAACAATGTTCAGGTCAGCCTCCAGCGATTCACCTTCCACTGTTCCGCTCAGAAGGAGTTCATCCCCGGGTATGCTGGTTGCTTGTTTCATCTCGATGCGATGAATCTGCCCATCGCGGCGAACCGTGAGTTGAAGACCGTCGCAAGCAGATATCGCCTTCCCATCGGCGGTGATGCCGATGGACATACTGCGAAAAGTTATGGCGCGGAGATCGAAATACTTGTTCTCGCCTTGGGGAGTTGGCGCGGATTTGATCGGGAGCAGGAATACGCCACCCGCAAAGTATCCTTGCAAGGCGAGATCCTCGACCTCCACCTCGCAAAGAACCGGATGCAGCCCGGGCCAGCCGCGCGGCGTCAGTTTGACGGATCCCGCATCGAGCCACTTCCGGCCGGCGGCGTCGCGCAGTTCGACGCCGCGAAGGTAAGACGGGCCTCTCCAGTTGAAGCTGACAGCGCTTATGACCAGCTTGCCGTCCCATCGGTCGCGCAAGGCCGCCGAAATCTGCTGACGCAGCACGAGAGGAACGAGCCAATACTTGCCACCCAGGATAGCGGCGGTAACAGCGAGGACCAGCGCCGCTCCCGCGATTGCCAGTCGTCTGGGCCAGTTTCGTTTCACCTTGGCGCCACATGGTTCAGCGGTGATCGCGGCGCTCATCATGACCATCGCGATGCTCATTGCGGTCGTGACCGCCCCGGCCGAAAAAGCATCCTGTGCTTCCCATCAGAATCACGGCGATCAGCGCAATGCTTAAATACCTGGTTATTGCTTTCATTTTCATTCTCCCTTTCTATATTCGATTGGTCCTTTTCCCTTATGGCCGGGCTGGCAGCATCGCCAAGTCCGCAGCCTTCAGCGTCGAAACTGTCTTTCCTTGCGCATCGGCCAGAACCAGATCGCCATCCGCGCTCCGAATCGTTGTTCCCAACAGGCGCCCCTCGGCGTCGCGCAATTCGCAAACGCCCTTTGAAACGCGTATCAGGCGATAGGCAGCCAGTACACGCCCATCCTTTGACACGGCCAGTTCCGCTTCATGGCCGTCAGGCAATGGCGAAAGTGTCACCACCGTCCCGTCGCCCAAACACTCCTGTGAGGCAACCTGAAGAGACGATTCGCTCCAGAATTCGATCAAGTTCAGCACGATCGCGTCACCGATGGCGGCGACACAATAGACTGGGATTATCACAAACGCCCAGAAAACAGCTTGCTTGGTGATATCGCCGTTTTTCCGATTGTGAAAATCATCGCCGACCTCCCCGTTAAACCGATAAACCGCGCGAGTCATGGGGAACCGGCCATAGCAGGCCATGGTTGCCCCCAAGAAAACAATCAACAGCGTCATGGCAATGAGTGATGTCATGCGCGGACGAAGCTTTTGCATCTGTTTCATGGTTGTATGCCCCATGACAAGATCTCCCTTTTCAAGAGGTCATGCTTCCCTGCGGTTTGCCATAACCAACAACGCGATCCCGCCAATCAGCGCGACGGCGCCCACGATTGGCGGCAGCGGAATCGTTCTCGTTTTTTCCGTCGTCACCTGGATCGGGCCGAGATCAACGGCCCTGCTTCTGGTCGTATAACTGATGCCCTGATGCGCGAACGCCACGATGCCCAGGGCGATCAGAATAATCGCAATTACGGTTTTGGGTCTCATTGAAATCTCCTGTTTCCCTTACAGGGTTAGCCGATTTTTACAGCGTTCGCCGCCCCTGGATGATGTTGATCAACACCACAATAACGGCAACCACAAGCAAAAAGTGGATAAACCCGCCCATTGTGTAACTGCTCACCAACCCCAGCAGCCACATAACCAACAGTATTACAGCGATTGTCCATAGCATTGTCATTCTCCTTTTCATTTAAGTTCCGATCCAAACCGGTTGTGTTCTATCATGAAGTGGATACCGTTCGTCACGCTCTGGGACGTTCGAGCGGCACGGTTCGCCGCCTATGTCTTCTCTTTTTTTTGACTTCGTTTTTTTTCGTTGTTTTGATAAGCGCGGCGCCCTCTCCTTCGCCCTCTCCTCCGCCCGAAGCTCCGTTACCCTCCTCAGCCGGCGCCGTAGATTCCGATGCGGATGGCTCTCGCGCCGCCTGATCCGAAGACGGTTCATCGTATTTGTCGTCACTCTTGTTTTTATTTGTTTTCGCTCCCATTTGTCTTGCTCCTTTGTCCAAAGGATGCGAACTTGTCAAAAGGCGGGCTAGGCTTCCAACGATTCCAAGACAGATGACTCCTTCAACTCAATTGTTTCAGAAAGCAGTTGAGTAAGATTTTTTTCTTTTGCTATTGTCCCTTGGGTCCCTTGCGTCCCTTGGGTCCCTTGGAGCCCTGCCCATACACGCGCCAGCAGAGATGCTGGCGCTCCCAGTGCGCTCCCAGTGCGCTCCCGGTTATTGCGTAAATTGGCGGGCCAAATTGTCGCTGAACCGCTTGTTCTTCGTCGGGTCTGGGAACGGTTTGGGGAATTTATTCTGACCCGAAGGATTCATATAAAGCACGCCATTGGCCACGCCGCCCTTGTCCATGTTGAGCCCCTTCACAACGCCTTTGAAGTTCGGCGTCACGGGAAGCACACCGCTGGATGCAGTTGTCGCAGTATCGTCCGCGCCGGCAATGAAGGCGGCATTGATGGTCTTTGACGCGAACACGGATTGAATATCGCTGTCCGAGCCGCCGAGTCCTGACACGATGATCGTCTCCGGAATCGTAACCGTTGTCGCCGAAGCCGAAGCGCTTGTCACGCCAATAGAACCGCCTGCCGTCTCGTTCGACAGTTTTTTGCGCGTGGCCCTGACGGACACGAGTTTGCCCTTGGCCAGGATCACCCCGCTGATCGAGCCGCCCGTGGCTGTTACGCTCATTTTGTCCGCCGTCGAATCAAGCATATCCGCCTTGATGTCCGCTGAATAAAGCTGCTTATTGAAGATCGCAAACGTCGCGGAGACCTTGCCAATGCGGCCGACGATGGATTGCGCGTCAATGCCGGCGCCTCTCACCGACAGGCTGGCGATCTCGAGGCAGTCCACGTCCCGGCCCGAAGGATCATTCGCCGTAACCAAGCCGCCCACGGCCACGCCCGATCCCGTTTTTTTCGATGCGGAACTCACAAGGGAGAAGGTCTGTTGAGGAGCGCCCAGACGCTGCAGAATAACGCCATTCAGCTGAACGGAGGCTTTGCCGCGTTCCAGCGTTCCACTGGTTTCGATGGTGGTGGTTTTCAAGCCTTCCAGAATCCAGGTCATCCGAACCGAACCGACTGCTTTTGCTTCAACGCGCTCGACATAAGCCTTGTTGGCGCTGATCGAGCCGATCGCCTCTCCCGTTTTAAGTCTGATAATCGGCGCCACGGTCGCGAGTGATTTGAAACCGCCGTTCGGGCTGCTCACTTGCAGGATTGGCGGTGGCGGCGTGGTTTTGGCCTTGCCCGGCTTGAACGTGATCTGCAGCGTGTCTTTGGCCGTGCCGCCTTCAATCAGGATCGTGCCGCTGGAACTGATGGACAAGACCTGCAATTTGGCGCCCGGTTTTTTATAACTCACCTTGTAGTAATCATTCAAGTTGGCCGGAACCGCCAGGAGCGTCCCGGTGATGCTGAAATGGTAGGGATTATGGATGGTGTCGTTGTTTGCGATGGAAATCCCGCCGGTGAATGTTCCCGCCGCCGTGGCCGTCAGCGCCACGACGAATCGGTCTGTTCCTCCCGCCGGAATGGCGGCGCTCGGCGACGTGACAATCGCATAGCCGTTCGGGATGGTTATGCTGACAATATTGAGCGCCGCCTTGCCGGTATTTTTCACGATGAAAGTCTTGCTCAGAGGCCCTAACCCAATGTATGACGAACCGAAATCAATGGGTCCGCCGCCGTTCACAATCGGCGTGCTGCCAACAAAAACCGACATGATCGGCGTCGCCGCATAGACCGCCGTCAGCGACGTGTCCTCGGTGACATTCGTCACCGTCACCGGATTGCTGGTTGAATAGTCCGCGCCGGCTTTCGTCCATTTGACGAAGTGGAATCCCACCGGGGCGCCGGCTGTCACCGGCGTGCAATTGCCGCCATGCGCAACCGACTGCGACGTCGCGCCGTCCAGCGCCGCCCCTGCTGTCCCGTCGGTCTGGAACGTAACGGTGTAAAGGCCCGACGCGAACGAAGCCGTGACGCTGATACTGGCGGTCACGTTCATGTCCCTGCGCGGATTGGCCTTCAAGCCGTCGCTCCACTGGGTAAAGTGATAGCCCGGCGCCGGGATAGCCTCGACCGCCGTGCCGTTGTCGCCATAGTTGACCGTCTGCGAAGTGGCGCCGCTGATCGAACCGTTCGGTCCGGCGCTGTAGGTCAGCGTATAGGTGGTGACCGGCGGAACGGTAATGACGTTGCTGGCCAACGCGACCGTGCCGCTAAATGCCAACGCCCTGCCGTTCAGCGTTGCGCCGGTTTGCATCGTGACGGATGCATCTGCTATGATCGTCCCATGGAAGACGCAGGTGGTTCCCAAAATTGCTGAAGTGCCAACCTGCCAGAAGATGTGGGAAGCCTGTGCGCCTCCGGCCAAGGTAACATGCACCCCGTTGCTGACAGTGAGCGCGGATGCTATCTGGAAGATCCAGACATCGTTTGCGCTGCCCGTGAGAGTGAAGTCTGTCGAGGCGATAGCCTCGCCCGTGAATTTATAGAGACCGGGGACGAGGCTCAGCCCGGCGAGATTCCCGCTTCCGGGATTCAGAAAAGGACCCGTAGGTATCGGTGTTCTTCCCATGGCGTCGTTGTACGCAATGGTCAAGTCGCCTTTGGCTGTCGTTAACTTGATAGGAGTGGGATTCGCCATGTCGGCGGCGTATATCTTTCCGGTCACTTGAGGCGATGTCGCATATCCAGGCCAGTCGGTTTGTGAAAAGCCGGTGATAAAAGACTCGGCGGCAGGACTCAATCCCACGTCTCCCGTAATGGCAGACGCAGGAACATTCGTGACCGCATAGCCTGCCAGAACCGCAAAACCGGAGGTTGAGCCAAGGTTTACGGGCGCGGGTCCCGCTGCATTTGCGGTGGTCGCAAAGGGTGATAGCAAAAGAACACACAACAGGCAATAAGCCGCTCTCAGAGCTTTACTGGATTTCATAGGTCTTCTCCTATTACAAAATGGTTGCGATGTCTCGACACAGCGAAACACGAGTCTTTCTATTCTTTTGATTTTCATGCCAGCGCAGGGAATCGCGCGTAGCTATACAGGGCGCGGCACCGAAACACCGTGGCTCATATTCTCCCGTGGCAGGATCATGGGTTGTCCCCATGCATTATTGAGCCGTTCAGCTCCACTCTCCCATGAACATAAGCGAACGCCATGCCGGAACGGCGCCCTTGCCTCGGGCAGGACCGTAGACTGTTTAGGTGAGACAAGTTGCGAGGATCCGCTTTCGAATCCGACGGCGCGAAGGCTATGCGCATCGGAAGCTGCGGCTCCGGCCCAGGAGGGTATCGGAGCTCCGATTGGAGGAGAGGACGGCGCGCTTATCAAAAATGAGAAAAGGCCCAAAGCGTTTCGCCTTGGGCCTTTTTCTCATTGGACGCCGTTATGAAGCATCACGGCCTTGGGGTTAAGCTATTGTTCTCGTAAACCTTGAAGTTGGCATTGGTCCTTGGCTGTATCTTGGTATTGGCAACGTCGCCATAGATGCGAGCCACGCCAGCGCCCGTTGGAGAGGTCTTGATCAAGACTACTTTGCCGCCAAGGGTGTCCAGCTGCGGAACCACGCTGACGATGTCGCCCGCGGAGTTCAGCGTGGCCTTGCCACCCGCCACGAACAAGCCGTACACGCCCGTCTGGCCATAGATGCCTCTTATGTCTCTGGCCATGCTGCTGCTTGAAACCAGCCTCAGGCCGGAACAAACAACGACGGTATTGACCGCCGTCAAGGCATTGGTCGTTGTGGCCACATAGGTCGTCGGGCTGTCGCCGGGGAGGGGGCGGTGGCCGATATAGCCGCCCGCGCTGTCCGTATTTCGGAATGACTTCCTGGAAGTGTTGAATGTAATGACCTTGCCATCAGCCAGGTACAAGCCCGGTTCGATGTCGCCGCCCGCCGCGCTGATGGAAATGTCCTGCGTGGCGTGCAGGTAGCCAATCGAAATGTGCGCCGGATACAGAACGCTGTTCAAGCCCTGAGCCGTACACTTGATATTCTTGACATTGCCGACGATCGTGTTCGGGCCGAGGATCGCGCCATAGGTGAGGAGGGAGCTGACCGTGCCGGTTTGCAGGTCGTACGTGGCGCCGCTGCCGCCGATGAATCCGGATTTGGAGACGTAGAACTCAGCGGGGCGGGCGCCGGCAAGCTTGTACTTCTTGGCATCCATCTCGACAAGTTTGAAGGGCTGATTATTCGGCGTCACCAGGACTTCGAGCTTGACGCCCATCAGTTTGAGCGAGGCCGGCCTCGACCTGGCGCTCTTGGCGTAGATCGCGGTGATCACTTCCGCAGTCTGCTTGTTGTCCGCCATGGCAATCGTGCCAAGGCTTCCCTCTGTCTCAATCTTGCCAATCGAGGCATTCGTCGTTGTGAGCTTGCTCAACGCGCCCTTGGCTTTCAGGTGGTCAATGCGAGCCTCGCTCAGGAAGGAGGCAAAGCCGGCGCCCGTCTGAACGAGCTGGATCCCCGGCAGAGCAGCCATCCTGACTGGATCTTGCTTCACGGACGACCTGATCCTGATGCTCAGGGTATCTCTATCGCTGGAACCCGTGATGGTGATCGAGCCGCTGGAAACGACGATGCCGGACGCGCCATCCAAGGGCGCCTGCGTGCCCCTGCCGTCTTTCTTGTAGATGATGCTATAGACATCCGTCAAAGCGAGGGCCGAAATGGACAGTATCTGTCCATCGAAGTCTTGGGCGATGTGGCTTGACATGATCCGGTCATACGCCCTGCGCGACGGCAGGAAGATCCAGCCATTCGAGCTCGCCGTGACATAGCCGGAGAACGGCGGCGCCACGCTTACGCGATAGTTGAACGGCGCCGCGCCGGAAGCGATGCCTGACGTTGTGACAATTGTGCTGGAGCTGGATGCATCCATCACGGTGATTACAACTGTTGTAGCCGCGGTATTCGACGGCAGGCGCACCTGACCGCTGATGGCAGCCAGCGATATGATCGCCGGCGTAGCGATAAAGTTCTGCGTCTGAGCTGTGACGAGAGGAGGCAATGCGGCCGAGGGAGGCGCAAACGTGTACCCCGCCAGGCTGGGCGTCAGAATCACGTTGGTCGCATTGATCGGAAGATCAATCGAATAGGCGCCGCTGGCGATCGTCAAAACATGCGTCGTCGGGACGCCGGCGCCTGCAACCGTCACCGTAACGCCCGCCAAAGGACCGGCGCCCTGCACGGTAATCGTGCCGGATACATGGACCAACCTCGATGAAACCGCCGCCGTGAAGACGATATCCGACGTGCTCGGATTCGGGAAGGATACGCTGGCATTGACCGGCGTAAACTCATAGCCGGTCTTATACGGAGTGACAAAACCATTGAATATGGCCGGCGCCGACAGCGTCGCCATGCCGGACGTATCTATCACGCTCGACGATATGAGCGCCCCGTATGCATCCGTTACATCCACCAAAACACCCGCCAATGGAGCGGCGGTGATCAGCTGCGTCCTGACACTAAATGTATTTGGGTTGGGCGTTGGGCCCGGGGTGGGGTTAGGCGTGGGACTTGCCGCCGGCGCACTATAGACGGCCTGGTAAACGGCGCCTTCTTTGGGAATCCATGAATCGGACGAATTGAATGTGATGGTCAGATTCGAGGAAAAAACGGAACCATCTTTCAGCCATCGAACGAAGGGACGCCCCGCCGCATTAACGCCCGGCGCGGTCAGATTCACCTGGGATTTGGCAGCGAAAAAGAAATTGGCGCCTGATGACGATACAGTGAAGCTTGCTCCATTTCCAAAATTGTCCGCCTTGCTGAAAGAGAAACCATTCGTATTGCCCGCGTCGGCTGTCTTCACGGTCACTCTGCGATTGGCCAGACACAGCAGACCGGCATCGTATCGAACTGCCAAAGGTATGAGCATTTTTCCATAGTACTGGATAAAGTGATCCGTCATGGCGCTGCCATCGGGATAATTGTTGGGGCTGCAATTTCCACCATGTATCTCGCCCGTCTCCCGTGTGTCTAACCAGAATCTGCCGGTTGTTTGGGCGGCGCTGCTGTCGTAGCCGCTGCCGGTAACGAGCTTGCTTCCGTCTATGACGTCGGTCGCCCAGTCACAGGCGGCCCAATCGTCGCTGTCGGTCCAGCTCATCCAGCGAAAAGTGTCGCCGTTTCTGTCGGTGGCCTCGAAGTAGTTGTCAGTAAAGCCGACGATATAGTTCACATTGCCATTGAACATGGTATAAAGAACGTTGGTTTGCGCGCCGACGGCGCCGTCTGAAAAATCCACCGCGGAAGTCTGCGCAGACACCGCTTTGCCGGTCCCATCCGAGGAACCCATTACGGTCTGCCCCCAGTATGTGCACCTGAAATATGTGATCCATGCCATGGTATCTATCCAACCTCTTACGTCAGCGGCGCCTTTGTATGGATTGCTGTTGTCGAAGCGGTATTGAAGTCGCGTCCGGGTGAAGCTATCCAATTTCGACATGGCTTGGGGATCCAGGATTCCGCTGTGCAGCGCTCCTTCGCTGAAGCCGAGAACGGTTGTGAGTTCGGTGACGTTGTCTCTCCAGTAGCTCTCGTAATTGCAGTTGCCCAGGTGATCTATTCCCATGGAGTGCAACGGACTCGCCATGTCCTGGAGGAGGTGTGACGTCCGTCCCAGAAAGTGCCACGCGCCAACGTCGTCTCCCCCGCTGTAATGACCGTTGTCGAAGGCCGATATCATGCTTGCATAACGGTCCGCGGCCGTATCGCGGGCGTTGAAGGAGATGGAGTGAAATCCAGTTCCTGTCAGCGGATTATATCCATGGTTCAGAGAACGAATTCCGCTGTCCTCGTCCATGGACCCGTTGTGCATTTGGTCTTTGGGCATCTGCGGAAAAGGAATCGGCGTATCCAATGTGCTGGTTTTCTCAATGGCTTTGTCCATCAGCATGCTATGGGTCGGGTCGGCGTAGAACCCAAGGGGAGGTTCGTCGGCCCGGGCGACCGCCGCTTCCAATGATGAAAAAAGCAGCAACAAAGGAATAGAACTAAAAATCGCGAAGCGAATTATTTCTGATCTTGTCCTGGAACATGATGGAGCTGCATGGAAATACATTACTTCCTCCCCTTTGCCAAATTCTGAAGATTATTGTTTCGCTGCGCTGTGCCATACTAGCAATGCCCGGGCGCGATCGCCGACGTAGTCATCGCGTTGAGACAGTTGTGCCACCCTTTGAATACCTTCCGAGCCACATCGCTGAATCAGCGTTTGAATGATCCAGGGCGTGAGCTTCCGCTCCGGGGACGAAAGCGCCCCCTCCAAGATCGTCGCTTTATCGCCGTCCAGCTTACCCTGTATTTTTTTCTCCAGCAACGCCTGCCGCGCAGCGCTGCGAACGGACTGATTCGGGTCATCGGAGGCCAGAGCGCTGAGCCGGTCCTGAACCTGCGGGTCTTCCAGAGCGCCGAGAGCCTGGATGCCTTCCTCGCGCACCGTGTAGTCCTGGCTGTCAAGAGACTGCAAAAGAAACGGACGGTCAACGCTTGCGCCCAGCTGGCCCAAGGCCCAGTTGGCAAACAGGCGGGTATGAATGTTTTCAGTTTGCTGAAAGGACTGGATTGCGGACGCCGCCTCTTTGTCGCCGATTCGCGCCAGCGCCGATATCGCGACCTGCTGGACCATGGGAGGGCAGCCGGGCTCGATCAGGATTTTTTCAATTTCCGGTCCTGCGGACGCCCGGTCCATCGCGCCCAGCGCATAAAGAGCCCCCGTCCTGGACAGGTAATGCGTGTCTTGGGCCGTGGCCATTTCGATCAACTCGGGATACGTCTCCGCCCATGGGCTGTAACGAAGCAGTTTTGTAATCATCTGCTTTTCCTGAATATCGCCGGTCTTCATTTTTTCCTTGATCAAGGGAAGCGCTTCCTTTTTCCGGACGCATAAAGCCATAAAGACGTCCTGAATGTCAGGCCCGCCGGAAATCTCCCTGAGCGCCTTCACAACGTCCTCGATGGGCGCCTTGCCGTAGCGTCCGTTCATAACCTGTGATTGTATTCGATCAAGACAAGCGCTGAGTGAAGTCGCGCTGGCTTGTGTGGCAGCACGGGAATCGGAGAATACCGCCTCCGAGCGCCGAAGGTCACGTTCGGACTTGGCTGCGTTCGAAACGGCTGGTTTGCTTTGCGCCGGCGCATCCGGACTACTCAGCTTGGCCGCGCTACTGCTGTCCGAGGCCTCTCGATAATACATTTTCTTGGCGTAAGGAATCGCCAGAACCCCAAGCAGGATCGCAATTACTGCAACTGTGATAATGAGCGGTTTTTTGCGCATAAGAAAACAAATCACATCGAAAGCCAAATGGCGCTACGCGCCGGAAGTCAGCGAGAGCCTTGCCAGAGACATAAGCGAACGCCATGCCGGAAGGTCGCCCCCGCCTCGGGCAGGCCTGTAGACTGTTTGGGTGAAATGAGTTACGATGATCCGCCTTCGGATCTGGCGGCACAAAAAAATACACGCATCGGAAGCTGCGGCTCCGTCCGAAGCGGACGCCGGAGCTCCGGTCGGAGAAACTTTGCTCAGGGGCTATCGGAAGTCTTCTTTGCGCAATTTATGCGTTTTCATCTTATCGAAGAGGGATCGCGACACGATGCCGGCCCGTTTGGCGGCTTCGCTGACGCTGCCGCCCGTGGTCTTGAGCAACGCCGTCAAGTACCGGCGTTCGATCTCCTCGACGAGACTGTCGCGAACGGTTTTCCAAGGCTGTTCAACCCAGTCAGGGGGTATAGGAATTGTCTCGCCGGCATCGTCTGCGGACGTCTGGCCAGGAGAGAACGCTCCAACAAATCCCCGGATGCCCTGGACTAAATCGGCCAGTGTGATGATCTCGCTGCGGCAAAGAAGCATGGCGCGCTCGATGACGTTGGCCAGCTCGCGCACATTGCCGGGCCAGTTGTAGGCGACAAGGGCCTCCATGGCCCCGTTGTCTATGCCATCTATATCACGGCCAATGCGCGGGCGCAGATAGTCCACAAAACTCTGCGCAAGGACAGGGATGTCCTCGGACCGGTCTCGCAGGGGAGGGACGGTCAGGGTCACGACGCTGAGGCGATAAAACAAATCCTGGCGGAAGCGCCCCTTCTTGCGCGCGCTTTCCATGTCGCGGTTGCTGGCCGCCATGATGCGCACGTCCACTTCGATGGTCTTCTCGCCCCCGACCCGCTGGATCGTGTGGTCTTGCAGGACCCGGAGCAGCTTGACCTGCAGGTGCAGAGGCGTTTCGGCCACCTCGTCAAGAAGAAGCGTTCCTTTGTGCGCCAACTCGAAGCAGCCGTGCCGGGAATGCGTGGCGCCGGTGAACGACCCTTCGACGTGGCCAAACAGTTCGCTTTCCAAAAGCCCCTCGGGAAAGGCGCCGCAATTGACGGCGATAAAGGCGCCGTCGGCGCGCGCGCTTTCGTTGTGTATGGCCCGCGCAAGGCGTTCCTTGCCCACGCCGGTTTCGCCGAGAATCAGCAGGGAGCTGTCGCTGTTCACCACGGGCGTGACTGAGTCCATGAATGCCTTCATGGACCGGCTGTTCAGGACGAAATCGGAGAGCCGGGGCTTCTCCACGAGCGAGCGGACGATGATTCTCTCTTTCAGGACTTCCGCGTGCTTCTTGAGAATCTTTGCGAAAGTGGCCTTGAGAATATCTTCCGGGATATCCGCGGAGAGGACGGCATCACAACCCGCAGCAAAGAACTCGGCGCTCTGATGAGAATCTTCCTTTTCCACGAGAACGACGACGGCGGGGGATTCTGGCAGATTGCTGAAGTCCTCAACGGATTTTGACGGTGGGGGGGGAAGGAGGGCCAGGTTGACAATCACTACATCTCCCACTTCACGGGAAAGGCGTCGCAGAATCTCGGACTTCTGCACCCGGATGGTCTCGATGACAACATCGCAACCCGCCAGCGCATTCCGCACGCGAGCTCGAAGCGAATCTTTATCAATGGCCAGTGTGACTCTCAGAAGCATATAACCACTCCTTCCCTGTCTTTCTGACTAAGCCGAATCTAGTAGTGATAAGTGATGTAAAATAAGCAATTTACAAAATAACAAACCACCTCAAATCGGCTCGAAAACGTTTGTTTTATCCCAGAAACTACGGAGCGTGTCAAAGGAAATAGGGGCGCCCAATTCTGAGTAATTTTAGAGACAAATTGGAATAGCGCTAAAACAAAGTCTTCAGCTACCGCGTATAGTCAAAAAACTCGTCCAAACAAAATCATACAGAAACTATAGATGTTTCTTGGCTGTAATCTTAAATTTCAATGAACAGGATTTGGCTGGTTTTGGCCTTTTTAGCAGGAAAAATTAGGTTTTCTTGTTGGACTATGCCCGCTCAAGAAAATTGTGGCCTGTACGTGAATATCTTCACGTCGTCTCTTCAAGACCACTCATAAAAACGCTTTTAGGCCGCTTCGCGGTAGTAGAATTTCAGCAGCCCGCCAAGACGCTCCGCTTTGAGCATCTTTCCAGCTAGGGCGCCGGGAGCGCGCGTTCGGTTATCGGGAGATGGAATGACATTGCCAAGCCCCTGATGATTGCGCTCATTGTGAAAATGCGCAATATATTCGCTGACGACATGTCGTAAAGATTTCTTGCCAAACAGGATCATGCAATCCACGCATTCGGACTTAATCGTCCTCACGAATCTTTCGGCGAAGGCATTCAGGTTATGACACGAAAGGCTGGCTGGCTGAACCGCGTCTGTATTCAATTATTCCGATTGCAGACAAAATCAAACGCATCCACAATCGTGGACTTGTCAGGCTATCTTTTTCAGTTCCGATTCCGTCAGGAGCAACTGCAAAACGCTTTTTATGTGGGAATTGAATTGTTATGCCGCCATGCTGCATGGTACAAAACGCAAAGAACATTGGCTGGCACGGCGGGACTGCCGACTGAGGGACGGAGAGAGCGCTGATAGGAAGACAGGGGAGCGCCGATAGGGAAGTAGGGAGAGTGCCGGCAAATAGCCCAGAGGCTTTACGATGACGCCTGAACAAAAGGCCAGAGAGGAAATTGATCGCCAGCTCCGGCAGTGCGGCTGGGCGCTGCAGGATCGCGGCGCGCTCGACATCGGCGCTGCTACCGGCGTGGCCGTACGCGAGTTCCCGCTCGATAGCGGATTTGCCGACTACCTGCTCTACGCCGGCGGCAAGGCCATCGCAGTCGTCGAGGCAAAGCCCGAAGGATATTCCGTCCTCAGCGTCGCCGATCAAACCGCCCGCTACAAGGCCGGCCTCCCGCCTGGCATCCCATGCTATTATAATCCCCTCCCATTCAGTTACGAAACCACCGGGACGGAAACCTACTTCACCAACGACCTCGATCCCGAGCCGTGCAGCCGCGAAATCTTCACGTTCCACCGCCCCGAAGAGCTCATCCGCCTCGCCACCGCCGGACGCGAGCAGCAACTGCGCGTCGCCCTGCGCCGCATGCCCGAACTTGACGCAACCGGCCTCTGGCGCGTGCAGACGGAGGCGATCCGCAATCTCGAACGCTCGCTCGCCGACGCCCGACCGCGCGCCCTGATCCAGATGGCCACCGGCAGCGGCAAGACCTTCACGGCCTGCTCGTTTTGCTATCGCCTCATCAAGTTCGCTCGCGCCGGGCGTATCCTCTTCCTCGTTGACCGCAACAACCTTGGCCGCCAGACGCTGAACGAATTCCAGCAATACATCAGCCCCTATACCAACTACAAGTTCACCGAGGAATATAACGTCCAGCATCTGCGCCGCAACACGATAGACCCGGCCTCCAAGGTCTGCATCACGACGATCCAGCGCCTCTATTCGATCCTCAAGGGCGAGCCGGAATACGAGGAGGAGAATGAGGAAGCCTCGCTCTTCGAGTCCGAATCGTCGCTCATCCGCGAGCCGCTGCCGGTCGTTTATAATCTCGCCGTCCCCATCGAAGCCTTCGACTTCATCGTCGTGGATGAATGCCACCGCTCGATCTACAACGTCTGGCGCCAGGCGCTCGAATACTTCGACGCCTTCATCATCGGCCTTACCGCCACGCCCACGACGCAGACCATCGGCTTCTTCCACAACAACACCGTCCAGGACTACTCGCACGAAAAGGCCGTCGCCGACGGCGTCAACGTGCGATACGACGTTTATCGCATCCAGACCCAGATCACCGATCAGGGCGCCACGCTGACCGCCGAGCCGGGGCGATTCATCCCGCGCCGCGACCGCCGCACCCGCAGGAAGCGCCTCGCCGAACTCGACAACGATCTGACATACGCCGCCAGTCAACTCGACCGCGACGTGGTGAATGAATCGCAAATCCGCCTCGTCATCCGGACCTTCCGCGAGCGCCTCTTCACCGAAATCTTCCCCGGACGTACCGAGGTCCCGAAGACGCTCGTTTTCGCAAAGACCGACCTGCACGCCGATGACATCGTCCGCGTCATCCGCGAGGAATTCGGCAAGGGAAACGAGTTCTGCCAGAAGATCACCTGCAAGACAACCGGCGCCAATCCGCACGACCTTATCAACCAGCTCCGCAACTCCTATTATCCGCGCATCGCCGTCACCGTGGACATGATCGCCACCGGCACGGACGTCAAGCCGCTCGAATGCCTCCTCTTCATGCGCAATATCGTTTCGGCTTCCTACTTCGAGCAGATGAAGGGGCGCGGCTGCCGCATCATCAACCCCGACGACCTGATGAGCGTTACGCCCGACGCGCGCGCCAAGACGCATTTCGTCATCGTGGACGCCGTCGGTGTCTGCGAAAGCGACAAGACCGCATCCAAGCCGCTCGACCGCAAGCCCTTCGTCCCGCTCGAAAAACTGCTGGAGATGGCCGCGCAGGGCATCGCGCAGCCCGACCTCGTCTCCGCGCTCGCTTCGCGCCTGGCGCGCCTCGAACAGCAGATCACGCCGCAGCAATCGGGAGACATCGCCCAAGCCGCCGGCGGCGCGCCCCTCACGTCGCTTACCGCCGCGCTCCTCTCCAGCCTCGATCCCGACGCCAACGAAGCGAAAGCGAAGGAGATGTTCCACCTGCCGGATTACGCCGAGGCGGATGACAAGCAGATCGAAGCCGCCGAACGCGAGCGCATGTCCGAAGCCTTGAAGCCGCTGCACAATCCGAAATTGCGCGACCGCATCCTCGCCGCCAAAACCTCGCTTGAACAGGTCATAGACGAAACCACGCAGGATACGCTCCTCAACGCCGGCCACAGCGCCGCCGCGAAGGAGAAGGCCCGCTCCGTGCTCGCCGATTTTCAGCGCTTCCTCCTCGAACACAAGGACGAGATCGAAGCCGTGCGCGTCCTCTATAGCCGCCCTTACCGCGCCGGGCTGCGCTATCGCCACGTCAAAGAGCTCGCCGCCGCGCTTGAGAGGCCGCCGCTCGGGCTGCGCCATCCTGGAGAGAGCCTCTGGCGGCTTTATGAAACCGCCGAGCCGGAGAAGGTCAAAGGCCGCGGCGGCAGCGCGCTCGTGGACCTGATCTCCCTCGTGCGCCATGCGCTGAATCCAAACGATCCCCTCGCGCCGATGTCCGAGACGGTCGAGGAGCGCTATCGCGAATGGCTTGCCGCGCAGGAGGCCGCCGGAGTAGTCTTCACCGCCGAACAGCGCAAATGGCTCGACGCCATCAAGGACCACATCAAAAGCAGCCTGAGCATCGCCGAGGAAGACTTCGACGAAATCCCCTTCAGCCAAATGGGCGGCCTCGGCAAAGTCTGGCAGGTCTTCGGCCCGCAACTGACGGGGATATTGCAGGAGTTGAATGAGAGGTTGGTGGCATGACAAGTAAACCAGCAAAGATAGAAGACCTTGAAGCCGAGCCATCGAACTGGGAAGGCGATAGGCGGATTGCGCAATATGAGTCAATTCATCAGACGCCGTCTGAAGGATAACTCAACGAATGCGCGCAACAGCCGCACAGAGGAAAGTAAGTCATGAAAATCTCGCGCAGAGACGCGGACTTCAAACCAGGATTTCCGCAATCACGTTGCGGAAATCTAAAAATACTTCATAAAGAGGCAAGCGTTGGCAACAAATACAGCAAATAGCAAAATGCTAAACGGATGGAGGATGGCAAGACTCCACGATCTGTGCCATATTGTAATGGGTCAGTCTCCGCCTTCCTCTACCTATAATTCAGTGCGGGATGGGTTGCCCTTCTTTCAAGGGAAGGCAGAATTTACGGAATTGTATCCAGAGGTTCGTAAATGGTGTAATGCGCCTGCAAAAGTTGCGAAGCAAAATGATGTATTGATTTCAGTTCGCGCGCCAGTTGGGCCAACAAATTTGGCTTCTTCAGATTGCTGCATTGGGCGTGGCCTTGCAGCTTTATCACCTCGCGACGGAATAGAATCTCGGTACATTCTCTATATGATGCGATGCTTTGAGTCGCATCTTGCCTCGCTCGGTCAAGGGACAACTTTCCAGGCGATTTCAGGCAAGACGCTGAGGGATTTTCCTGTCATATATGCTCCTTTGGAGGACCAGCGCCGCATTGTGGCCAGGATCGAGGAACTGTTCTCCGATTTGGATGCGGGCGTGGCGGCGCTCAAGCGGGCGCAGGCCAATCTCAAGCGCTACCGCGCCGCCGTCCTCAAAGCCGCCGTCGAGGGCAAACTGACCGAACAATGGCGCAAAGACAATCCGCCCCGCGAAACCGCCGCTCAACTCCTCGCCCGCATCCTCGCCGAACGCCGCCGCAAATGGGAAGCCGCCCAGCTCGCCAAATACACCGCCGCCGGCAAGACTCCGCCCAAAGACTGGAAAGCCAAATACAAAACTCCCGCTCCCCCCGATACATCCTGCCTCCCATCACTTCCCGATGGATGGATATGGGTAAGCATTGCTCAGATAGGAGAAACAACAACCGGATCTACCCCACCGAAGCAAAATCCTGAATTCTTTGGTGGCAATATTCCATTTTTCAAGCCTACCGACCTAGATGCGGGTTATAACGTAAGAGAATTCCGTGATTCTCTTACAGAATCAGGCATGGAGCATGGCCGAATACTTCCTCCCTTGTCTATTCTCGTAACGTGTATAGGCGCTACGATTGGCAAGACTGGCCTCGCTCGCGTTCGGTGTGCTACTAACCAGCAAATCAACGCACTGACTGTTGTTGCTGACTTGATATCGCCTGAATTCACTTATTGGTTATTTGCCAGCCCGTTCGGACAGAGTCAGATTATTAGCAATGCTTCCGCGACCACCCTGCCGATTCTAAATAAGAGCCGGTTCGAAGCGCTTTCATTTCCTCTTCCTCCAGTTGAAGAGCAAAGGCAAATTGTATCAGAAATAGAATGGCGTTTGAGCATAGTTGAGAAATTGGAGGTTGTGGTGTCGGTTAGCTTTCAACGCGCCTCGCATCTTCGGCATTCTATTTTGAGGTATGCGTTTGATGACCGTTTGGTGCAAAATAAGCAGCCTCTTGGGTTGCGGGTTTCGCAGCTAGCGCCTCACAAGCTAAACATAAACAAATTGCGAAAATCACAGGACATGCGAAGCGGTGTTGCGGCCATCATGGGCGCTTGGCCAGGAGGCGAAACCGATGAAGAGATTGAGCACGAGATAGACGCGATCTCGTGAGTCCTGCTTTCTTTCAAATTACGTATGCCTTTAGCCGCCTGAAGTAGGT
>JAPLSP010000101.1 GCA_026398575.1 Candidatus Sumerlaeota bacterium
GCCTTGGCGCGTTATGGCCGCCCTACGGAGCGAGGCGGCCTACCATTCGGCGCCAATCTGGATAGATCCTGCTTTTCATCGCCCAACGACAAAGGTCTGTTGTTATGGAGCTCCTGCGCGGCGAGGCGCCATTCCCCCTTGAGCATCCGCTTGCAAGGCCGGTATGATCCGGAAAATTGACTTGCGCCTTGAAGGAACCGCCTCATGCCGCCTTGTATTGCTTTTTTCGACATGGATCACACGCTGATGGACAACGACTGCGACGTGTCGTGGAAAAAATTCCTGATTGCCGAGGGGCTGGCCGATCCGTCGGAAGACGAGGAAACCGACCGACACTTTCAGGATTATCTGAACGGGACCTTCAACACCGAAGCCTTCCTCGCGTTCCAGTTGCGGCAATTCCAAGGCCGGACGCAAGCCGAGATGGCGCCGATCATCGAGCGGCATTTCGATCGCATGGCGCTTCCGCGCATTTATCCTCAGGCCGAGGCCGCCGTCCGCGAATTTCAAGCCGCCGGCGCTCCGACGTTCATGTTGACGGCCACAAACGAAGCCATCGCCGCACCCATCGCCCGGCATTTTCGCTTTGCCGGCGTCCTGGCGACGCGCCTGGAATTGCATGATGGGCTCTATACGGGCCGCATCATTCCGCCGTATTGCTTCGGCGAGGAAAAAATCAACCATGCGGGAAGGATTTGCTCGGCCCGCGGCCTGACCCTGGCACAAGCCGCCTACTACGGCGACAGCCGCGCCGACATCCCGATGCTCGAGGCGGTTGGCTTCCCCATCGCGGTCAATCCCCATGCCGCGCTGCGCGACATCGCGGTTGAGCGCGGATGGGACATCGAAACCTGGCGCCTGCCATGACGCGCAATGCGACAGGATGCTTCATGCTTCGAGCGCTTTGCAGAATATGCCAGAAATTTTCGCCAGAAATTTTTCGCCGAAATTTCCTCGTTGCATCACCGCCGTCTTTTGGAGGAAAATTTCTCTAGCGCGAAAAGCAAGTTTCGTGGCTCAAGGAAAAGATTTTATGCCGTTAAAATTAACCGGAAAGAACCGGCAGAATCTGATCATCATGCTGATAGTGGACGGGCTGGCTTTCCTGACGGCCCTTTTTTACCAGTTTCAGCACACGAGCATCAGCGCCGGCGCGCGCCAGACTTATGTCCCTCTGCATCAGGGCGCCCGCGCCGCGTGGATTCTTTTTGGCGTGATGATTGTGCTGACGGCGATTTTCCTGTTGATGTGCCGCGAAGAAAATGTGATTCGGGGACTGCCCCCTGAGGAATCCGAGCCAAAAGACGAGGACAAGCCAAAAGAATGAACAAGCAAACCATCAGACGCAAACCTGGAGAGATTGAAGCGATATGTGAGCTCTATGAATCGGCCGCCGCTTCTATTTTGAAGGAAAAAGGCCCGGCGGCGGTCGGCATGTTTCAAAAAGCTCTGAAGAGCCTCGAAGACGGCGGGGCGGCCTTGGACCGGCATTTTTATCTTTCGATGCTGTTTCCGTGGGCGGACCTTTTCTGGACGCTGGACCGCCCCGATCTGGCGCTGAAAGTCTTCGATACGGTTGACAAGGAAATGCCGGGCGATCCGCAGATCGCGCTTCAGCGGGCGATGGCGCTGTTTCATCTGGCCCGCTTCCAGGACGCGCAGAATCTGCTTTCGGAACTGGAGGATCGCGGCTATCCGGCGGCGGATTTGTATTTCTTCCTGGGATGCCTGGCCGAACGCCTGCAGCGCGACGCCACGGCGATGGCCCACTTCAAGCGCGCGGCCATGATGGAGCCGGATCGGTACTTTGTCCCGGCGCCGGCCGACGAGAAGGAAGTGCGCAACACGATCAAAAAACTCATCAGCGGCGCCGCCGGGCCGTTGCGCTCGACGCTGAGCCACGCCCGCTTGATCATCGAAGCGCTGCCCACGGATCAGCAACTCACCGAATCCACGCCCCGCCTGGACCCGCTGGCGTTGACGATGGTGGACGTCGAGCCGCTGCAAGGCCCCAAAAAGGCCGTGCAGATCAGCGCCATCCACATCTTCAAGAAAAACATCGAGAAGGCCATCATCGGCAAAGAGGAACTCGAAGAGCGTCTGGTCGAATCCCTGACGCATAACCTGAGCGTCGCCATGCACAGCGACGAAGAAGAGATGCGCAAGATGATGTCGTTGCCTCCCGCGCCGGCGCCGGCGAATACCGGCGAGTTGAAACAGGAATCGGAATTTCCCGTGGGCAATGGCTGAGCAGCTCAGCGTTTAGCCCGCATTTCTCACGAAGGCCACTGCATCATGCCCTGAAAGGGCCAAAAGAAAACAGCCCAGGGCAACGCCCTGGGAACCGCCAGAGCTTATTCTTTCAAGCCCTGTAAGGGCGCAAGAGCAATTGTCTTAATGTGGAAATGCCTTCTTCCGCCCCTTCAGGGCTTTACATGAATTATTGGGCTGTTCCCAGGGCGTTGCCCTGGGCTTTTTTCTTCCGGCCCTTTCAGGGCATAGTAGAAAGCCACTGACGCTGGAGCTATTGCTCGAATTGGCAAACGCTGGTGAGAAATGCGCGTCAGGCGGTTAAGCGGTTTTGTTGATGGCTTGCCCCGGCGTATAGGCCAGCCAGGCGTCGGCGGTTTTGCCTTCGCGCCCGTCGCTCCAGACAAACGTCCCCCGTTCGGCCAGAGTATTTCCCTTGCCATCGTCTTCGCGCTGAAGATCGTTGATCAGATTGATGGCCTTGATGCCCAGTTTCTCCAATGACATGAACTCGCCCGGGTCCAGCCGTCCGTCGGCGTTGGCGTCGCGAATGACGCCCAGGGCTTTATAGGCCGCATCGCGGGCGTCAATCACGCCGTCGCGGTTATCGTCCAGTTTCGCCAGTTCTTCGAATCCGTTAGCCGCGCCGTTCTGATCGCCGAAGAGCTCCTTGCCGCTGTCAATCTGGCCGTTGCCGTCGCTATCCATCGCCAGAAAGCCATCTTCGCGCGCGAAGGCCGCGCGATCCACAATCCCATCGCCGTTGATGTCGAAGTTGACGCCCTGCGCGGCGTCCGTCAGCTGAACGCCGTCGCCGTTGAGATCCAGCGCCAGCGGCTCGGATTGCTGCTGCTGGACCTGCCGGACGCCGGTGAACTCGATGCGCAGCTTGACGGTTTCGGATTGCTCGACCTTGACCTGCTGGACGCGCATGCCCTGCTGAGTCATTTCCGCGATGGTGGCCTCCACGCTGGAGGACGACGAGATTTCGATTTCCATCGCCACCGTGACGCGTTCATATCGCGGAGCAGCCGGAGCGGCGGCGGCAGACTGTCCGGATTGCGTCGCGGCGACGTTCGACAAATCCAGCGTGGGCGTGTGTTGATGCAGTTCATTGAGCACGCGTTCAAATTCCGTCAGGAAGCCATCGCCGTTGAGAACATATCCCGAGAGTTTTTCAAGGGTCTTGATCAGCACTTCCAGCTTTCCGGCAAGCTCCGGATCTTTTTGTTTCAGATCATCCAGCATTTCGCCAATGCGCTTGAAAAGGCTGTCCATTTGCGATGAGCGATTGGGGACTTGTCGCAGCAAATTGGGCATGGCCGCCGAAAGGCTTTGAGTTTGCGGACGGTTGAAGAGGCTGCGAAGCGCCGCAAAGATGTTGCCTGCCGATGAATCCTGTCTCGCGGGCGCCGCTGCCGCCTGATTCGCGGCATTGAGCGCCCCGACCGAGAGCGTCACAACATCATTGGCCGCAGAGGTTGCTCCCGGATTGGCTGCGGAGATTGCGCCCAGGATAGCCGACGCGCCGATGCTGGGATCAGCGCCCGAAGGGGATGATTCTGAAATAGACTGCGATAAGCGCCTCACCGCCGCTGCGAAAGCGGCGGGGCTTGACGGAGTGAGAGCCATGGCATTCCATCCTTGGAAAGACTTTCACATTCCTTGTATTCTATTTATCGGCTGACTACCAATCGTCTTTAGCTGATGATAGGAAAAATTTTCCGGGTGAGCTGGGAAGGCGAATTGGGGAGGGACCTAAGGGACGTAAGGATTCCAAGGGAGACTCCCCCGACGGCAAGCAGCGACGGCTTTTTTGGGTCCCTTAAGTCCCTTGGGGCCCTCAGGCAATTAATCTCTCTGCGGGTAAATGCAGCGGACGTGATGCCCCGGCTCGATTTCTTCCAAAGCCGGCACAGCCGCCTGGCAGTCAGGGGTCATGAAGGGACAGCGTGGATGGAAACGGCAGCCTTGAGGGTAGCGGGCCGGATTGGGCGGCTGGCCGGGGATCGCCTGGATTTTTCGCCCAAGGCTGACGCGGTCCAGCTGAGGGATCGAACGCAGCAGCGCGCGCGTATAGGGATGCAGCGGACGGGCGAAAAGCGCGGTGGCCGAGGCGCGTTCGGCGATCATGCCCGCATACATGACGGCCACCTCATCGGCGGTCTCGGCGATCACGCCCAGATCGTGCGAGATGATCAGAACCGCCGTTCCCATCTCTTCCTGCAGGCGGCGCATCAGTTCCAGGATTTGCGCCTGGATCGTCACGTCGAGGGCCGTGGTAGGCTCGTCGGCGATCAGCAAATCCGGGCCGCATGCCAGCGCCATCGCGATCATGACGCGCTGCCGCATGCCGCCGCTCATCTCGTGCGGATACTGCCGGGCGCGGCGCGGGGCGTCGGGGATTTGGACCCGGGCCAGCATCTCGACGGCGGCTTGCGAGGCTTCGCGCCGCCCCATCCCGCGATGCAGCCGGTAAACCTCGGCCACTTGCGCCCCGGCCGTGTGCGTGGGGTTGAGCGACGTCATCGGCTCCTGGAAGATCATCGAAATCCGCGCGCCGCGCACATGCCGCATTTCACGCTCCGTCAGCGCCAGCAGCTCGCGTCCTTGCAGCAGGATTTTCCCCCCTGCGATTTCGCCATGCGGCTCGGGAACCAGCCGCAAGATCGAAAGCGCCGTCACGCTCTTGCCGCAGCCGGATTCGCCCACAAGGCCGAGCGTCTTTCCCGCCTCGACGCTGAAGGACACGCCATCCACGGCCATCGCCGTCGCCTCGCGCGTGCGGAAGCGCGTATGCAAATTGCAGACTTCGAGCAAAGGCGCCATTGGATCGTTCTCGCTCCCAGGTTGATCAGCATCCGACACAGTGGATGACCGCGCCGTCGGGCGCCGTGTGAGTCTCCCAATAGATTTTTTTCTTCCATGAGATCCGTGGACGCTGGTCGAAGGCAACGAGCCAGCCCTCGCTCGCGCCGGAGGTATCCATATAGCCCCGCAACTGCGCCATGCCCTTTTCGATGGCCTTCTTGGGCGATTCGCGAATGGTTTTAATCTCGATGGGATATGCGCGCCCCTGGAAGTGAATGCAAATATCCATGCGTCCGCGTCCGGCGGCGAATTCGCGCGAAATCTTGCCCTTCATATTGACGACGCGCTGCAAAAACGCCGTCAAGATCAAATGCGGCGCAGCTTCCTTATAAAGCGCCATTTCGCCCCAGATCGCGCTGTTCTCGCGCCAGAATTGCTGAAACTCTTCGAGCAACTTACGCATATTGATGGCGCCGCCCTCGATATAGCGCGGCAATGCATAGGGATATTGCCCTTCAGCGAATGCGTCTTGGATGCGCAAATTCAACGTGCGTAAAATGACTTCACCATAGATGGGATTGGCCGGTTTCAAGGCGCCGTCTTCGAGTTTGACAAGCCCCAAGTCAGACGCGTATTGGAAGTCATCGTCCATCCGATTAATTTCCCGTTCGGCGCCGGTAATCATCGGTTCGACGATGCGCCGGATGCGATCATCCCGCAGACGCTCCATTAAGCTGTCAATATGCGTATCGCGCCGCAGGATGATATTCTGGATCGCTTGTCCCGCATGCGCCGGAGTGATTGTTTGCGAGGGATCATTTCCCAAAATTTTTGCTACAATTTCGCGCGCAACGGCGTTGACCAGCCAGGGCTGTCCGCATGTTGCGATGAAGATTGCTTCGATCACTTCCTCTGGAAAAATCTGCCCCGTCGCTTCCGTATGCTGGCTGTAGAGCGCGACAATCTCTTCGCGCGTAAAATCGCGGATGGTCAGCGCTTCGGTTACAATGTTGAATGGGCTGGCGCTGCGCAACGTCTCGCTATCCTTGCGAATCTGTCCCTTGTAGTCGCGGATATTCGTCAGTCCGACGAGCGCCAGCGAATGCACGAACGGCGCCGTATCGCGGTTGACGTAGCCGTCGCGCAACTGGCGCAAGAAAGAAATCAGCGTAGGGCCGCTCAGGCAATCCGCTTCATCGAACATGACAACCAGCGGTTTATCAAGCAACGCGCAAAAATCCATCAACCCTTTCTTCAGCGCGCTTTGCGAGTTGGCGTAGGCAGGCTGCATTACCCATCCCCGCTCTCGAAAGGGCCGGTAAATCTCCATTTGTTCCCGAAGGGCGTCCAGAACGAGCGGAATGCCGCGGTCCACGTCCAACTCGCCCTGCGCCCGTTCGAGCGAGCAATAAAGACCATGGTATTGCTCCGATTCGTTCAACGTCCGGACGAAATCCTTGAGCAGCGTGGTCTTGCCGGACTGGCGCGGGGCATGGATGCAGAAATAGGTCTTCTGCTCGACGAGAGGCATCAACGCCGCACAACGCGCCTGCGCCGGGATCATATAATGATCGCTTGGGAAGCACGGCCCCGCTACATTGAAGAATTTTTTCATGGCTGACGCCTTCCTATTTCTTGAAGTAGTCATCATCCCAGATTTTTTGAATCCGGCTTTTCGTCTCGGGGCGCGAGCGCTTTCGCGCCAGCCCAAGGCGTCCCAACAGGGAGCGGATGCGCCAGCGCCAAAGGTCGGTCCAGCCCCAGTCCATGCGCCAGTTCAGTTTGACGAACAAATACCCAACCGCTGCTCCGGCCACGTGCGCGTAATTCGCCGTCGAACCGGAGGTCGGCCCCAGCATGAACAGAATGTCCAACGCCACCAATCCCCAGATCAGATAACCCAGCTTGATGGGGAACATTCCCCAGAACAAAACCATCAAATCGAAGTAATAAATCGCCGCGACCACCGCGACCGCCATGATCGCCCCCGAGGCGCCCACCATCATCGTCATCGGCGCGCGCCATATAAAAAGCGCCACATGACACACTCCTCCCACCACCGCCGCCAGGAAATAGAGCCGCAAGAAACTCGAAGTTCCGATTCGCCGCTCGACCATGTTTCCCAGAAATCCCAGCAACAGCATGTTGAACAACAGATGCATGGGATTGGCGTGAAAAAACGAATAGGTTGCCAGCTGCCAGACCATTCCATGGCGGATCATATCCGGACAGCAATAAAACCAGGGAAATAACCACGTCGCAATGCCCGGCGCCAGTCCGTATCCCAGCCAATCAGCCAGAAAGAGAACGACGTTTGCCACCATTATCCACCGTACCGCCGGCGTCAGATAGGCGCGAAGGAAGTACTGAATTTCCTGAATGGGATTCCGTCTGGACATTGGGATTCGGTTTTCGGTTTTCGGTTTTCAGTTTTCAGTTTTCGGTTTTCGGTTTTCGGTTTTCGGGATTCGGGAGTCGGGAGTCGGGATTTGGTTATTGGTTTTTGGTTTTTAGATTTTAACGGGGGGAAATCTTGATGACGGTTTTTCCGGGCGTTGCATGATAAACAACCATTGTCTTTGAATCGCGCTTCTCTATTTTGGCTGGCAATTCGTTTCCGTCCCGCGTCACTTTCACGCCGCGCCCGGCCCATTTGTCCGGAATCGCCGTCATCAGCGTGAGCGGATAATTGAGGAGCTTGGAATCGCCGTCCATCTCCAGCGTCACGCTGATCGCGGCATCCGTCGCATCCGTTTTGATCTTGGCCTTGTCCCGCTCCAGGAGATACCGCGCCACGTCGCCTTGCGGCGCGATCCAGATGTCCGCGAGTTTGCCCGAGACCAGTTCCTCGCAATGCTTGCGCAACGTCTCCGGCGCCAGCGACATCATCGTCTCTTTGTCTCCGAGCGTGTCCGAGAGGTTGTGATACATCTCGACGCCCCAGCCGCCCTTGGCCGCCACTTTCTTGACGTAACCGCGCAGGGCTTTGAGCCGCGCCTCGCCCGTGAAAGGCTCTGTGCCCGGCAATTCGTTGATGCGCAAGACGATGGGGTCCGCGCCTTCGATTCCGTTGACGCCCCAGAGCATCATGCGCGCGCTGAGATAATTCTTGCGGACGAGCCCGCGCACCTTGTCCGCCTGCGGCCCTGGCCGTCCTGGCTCGCCATGCGGATACGTGAATGAAACGCAGGGGACGCCGGTAAATTGCTCGATGTACTGCTTGGATCCGACGATCTCTTTTTCCAGATTTTTTTCATCCTCGACTTTGGTCAGATTCGGATGTGTCGCCGTATGGCTGCCAATCTCGTGCCCCTTGGCCATGATCTCCTTGAACAGGTCCTTCTTGGTCCCTCCCATGTCGCCCGTGATCATATTGAAAGTGCCGCGAATCTTGAATTCGCTGAGAATATCGGAGGCCTGCTTGCGGTTGGCGTTGTTATCGTCGAAAGTGATCGTAAGCGCGCAGGCTTTGTTATCTTCCCAGCGCGCAATGGTGGTTTGTGCATCGGCGCCGGCGCGCGCGTTCAAAGAGAGCAGGCTACTCAAGACTAATGCTGCCAATAGCGTGAAACGGCGAATCATTGCGTCTCCTTCATTGTTTTGCCAGACATTATTTCGGCGCCCAATGCGCCACTCGCGAAATTCTATCTTTACGTGCGGCGCCGGGGAAAGGAAATATTCCGCGATTCCGATTGATTGGCGGGCGATAGGATTAGAATAATGCTCTCTTATCTTGAACGGAGAAGCGCTGCGATATGAATGAATCTGAATTCCACAATCTCGACCTTGGCGCCTTCCAAGTCGGCCGCAACCAGCCCCTCGCGCTCATCGCCGGATGCTGCGCCATTGAATCGCGCGAGCGCACGATGATGATTTGCGAACGCCTCGTGGAAATCACCGCGTCGCTCGAGATGCCGTTCGTCTTCAAGGCCTCGTATGATAAAGCCAACCGCAACTCGATTGGCTCTTATCGCGGACCGGGGATGAAAGAGGGATTGGAGATTCTGGCGCAGGTCAAGCGCGCGTTTGGCGTTCCCATCCTGGCCGATGTGCATGAAACCGGCCAGGTGGCGGATGCCGCCGCCGTCGCCGACATCCTGCAAATCCCCGCCTTTCTTTGCCGGCAGACGGATTTGACGCTGGCAGTGGCGCAATCCGGAAAAGCGGTTAACGTGAAGAAAGGGCAATTCCTTGCGCCGCAGGACGTCCGGAATATCATCGGCAAGATTGAATCAACCGGCTGCCGCCGGATTCTTCTGACCGAACGGGGCGTGTCGTTCGGCTATCATCAGCTGGTGGTTGACATGGCGGCGCTGCCGATCATGCGCGCGACGGGGTATCCCGTTGTCTTCGACGCCACGCACGCCGTCCAGACTCCGGCGGGACAAGGCGGCTCGTCGGGCGGCGCCCGCGCGATGATCCCGTTTCTGGCGCGCGCGGCGTGCGCGGCGGGGGTGGACGCCTTGTTCATGGAAGTCCATGACGATCCTGAACATGCTTTGTGCGACGGCCCCAACAGCCTGCCACTGGGCGTTGTCCGCGATTTGCTGCGCTCGTGCCAGGATATTGACCGTCTGGTCGCCGAAGAAATGCGGGAGATTCTGCAATTCTAGCGGTTTAATTTTTCGCGCGTTTTTCGCTAATCTCCCGCAAAGCGCAGTTGCGCCGGTCCTTCGGTTTGCTTATAATATACTTGTCAGAGGTAATCTTTTGCCAAGGGAGACGGGTCCATGCCGGCAAAAATCGAAGGGAAGATACGGGTAGCGATCATCGGGACCGGCGGCATCTCCGCCGCCCATGCCCGCGGCATTCTGGCTTATAAAGACCGGATCGAATGCGTGGCGTTGTGCGACATCTCCGAGGCCAATCTCAAGACGCGCAGCGAACAGCTGGGCGGCGTCAAGGCCGGCTTCAGCGACTGGAATGAAATGCTGAAGGAAATGGGTTCCGGGTTGGACGCGGTCATCATCTGCCTGCCGCATCATTTGCACGCGGCGGCGATTATGGACGCGGCGGCGGCGGGCAAGCATATCCTGTGCGAAAAGCCCATGTGCATTACGCTGGAGGAGGCAGATCGTATCTTGGAGGCGGTGCGGCGATCGGGCATTACGTATATGTCGGCCCACAACCAGCTGTTCATGGCCTCGGTGCAGGAAGCGCGCAATCTGATTGACCAGGGAGAAATCGGCGCGGTCCATTGGATTCGCTCGCAGGATTGCTTTCTGGCCGGCGGCGGCAAGTCCGATCCTTTCAAAGGCAGTTGGCGCGCCAGTCTCAAAACGCAGGGCGGCGGCGAACTGATTGACACCGGCTATCACCCGACGTATCGCCTGCTCTATCTGGCCAAGGCGAATATCCTCGGGGTGCGCGGCAGCATGGGACGTTACGCGCAGCATATCGAGGGCGAAGACACCGCCAGCGTGCAAGTGCGATTCGATAACGGCGTGATCGGCGAGATTTTCACCTCCTGGGCCATGCCGTTGCCTTACGGCACGCAACACATCCGCGTAATCGGGTCGAAGGGGCAAATTTTCGGAACGGGCAACGATTTATATATTTTGCGCGCTGACGGCGACACGCCCGAAAAGCGCGCCCTGCCCAACGTCGAGACCTTCACCGAGCAAATCCGCCATTTCATAGACTGTCTGGCCTATGGGCGGCGTCCCATTCACGGCCCGGAAGAGGGCAAGATCGTTCTGGAAGTGATCCTGAAGGCCATGTGCGATGCTGATGGCTGGCAGAAATATGCGCAAAAAAAAGTCTGAGTGAATGTTCCATGAACAAGCTATCTTTCAGCGAACTGATTGACATCGAGCAGGTCAGGCGTCTGATGACCGCATACTATCAGGTCACGAAGATGCCTTTAGGGATCGTGGACGGAATACAAGCATCCTCTGTTGTCGCGGGGTGGCCGGACTTTTGCGCGAAGTATCATCATGCCTATCCCATTGCGGGCGAATGCTGCCGTTCATGCGAAAGCGGCGCGAACGCCGGCACTGCCGAGGCGCCGCTTCTCCCCGAAAAATGCCCGGAAGGCTTGCGGACCGCCGCTCTGCCGATTCGAATCGAAAACGAGACGCTGGCAACGTTGCTGGTGGGGCCGTTCCTTTATGAGGATGATCCCGTGGATCTCGAGGCTTACCGCTCGCAAGCCGGCCAAAACGGCTTCAACGCGGAAGATTATCTCAAAGCCTTGCGCAACGTTCCCGTCTTTTCGCGCCCGCAGGCCCAGGCCATTCTGGATTACGGCGCCGCCCTTGCCGGATTATTGGCGCAGATGGGCTTGAATCAGGCGCGCTTGCGCCGTGAGATGCAGGAACACAAAGAGACCGCGCGCCAGCTGCTCGAATCGCAGCGGATGATGGAACTGGTCCTGGACGCCATTCCCGTGCGCGTCTTTTGGAAAAACCTCAATCTGACTTATCTCGGCTGCAATCGCCGGTTTGCCCTGGACGCCGGCCTGAACTCGCCCCAGCAAATCATCGGCAAGAACGATTTCGAGCTGGTCTGGGCCGAACTGGCTGAAAGGTACCGCGCCGACGACCAATTGGTGATCGAATCGGGCGTTTCCAAATTCAACTATGAAGAGCCGGAAACCACGCCCGAGGGAAATACCATCTGGCTGCGAACCAGCAAGATACCCTTGTGGAACATGCAGGGCAATATCATTGGCGTGCTGGGAATCTACGAGGACATCACGGAGCACAAGCGCGAGCAGGAGGAACGCCGCAAGCTGGAGACGCAGGTTCAAAATGCGCAGAAACTCGAAAGCCTGGGCGTCCTTGCCGGCGGGATCGCGCACGATTTCAACAACCTGCTGATGGCGATCCTGGGCAATACGGATCTGGCCCTGGCGGATCTGTCTCCCGTTT
>JAPLSP010000180.1 GCA_026398575.1 Candidatus Sumerlaeota bacterium
CACAATATAGTGGTCAAAATAGTCATTGCATGAGGCGCACTCCTAATTGAACGACGAAGTCCGTGGCCAAAATCATGGCGAAAGCGCTGTTGAAAATGGCAACATGATATTGACCACCGTATTGTGTTGAGGTGTACTTAGTGAGGCGCAGGACGCCTGAAAGGATATAGACACATGATCATCGTCATGGCCCACGGCCATACCCCGAAGCAGCGTGAAGCGGTCCAGCAGCGCATCGAGGAACTCGGCTACAAGGTGGTTCCGATTTTCGGCGTCGAGCGCACCGTCCTGGCCGCTGTCGGGCACGAGGACAAGCAGCCGCTCCAAAATCTGGCCTCTATGCCCGGTGTCGAGGCGGCCATTCCGATCATGAAGCCGTTTAAGCTGGCCAGTTCCGAATATCGCGACCGGCCCACGATCGTCAACGTCAAGGGCGAAACGATCGGTGGACAGCGGCTGGCGATCATGGCAGGCCCGTGCGCCGTCGAAAGCCCGGAGCAGATCATGGAATGCGCGCGCATCGCCAAACAATGCGGCGCCGGCTTCCTGCGCGGCGGCGCCTTCAAGCCGCGCACTTCGCCCTATTCCTTCCAGGGAATGGAAGACAAAGGCCTCGAATTGCTGCGCGAGGCCGGCGACGCTTATGGCCTCAAGGTTGTCACCGAAATGGTCGGCGTGACGGACTTGGAGGCGATCGAGCAATACGCCGACATGATTCAGATCGGCGCGCGCAATTCGCAAAACTACGCTCTCCTGAAAGCGGCGGGACGCTCGAAGCTGCCTGTCCTCCTCAAGCGCGGCATGGCCATGACCGTCAAGGAATTCCTGATGTCGGCGGAATACGTCCTTGCCGAAGGCAATCAGAACGTGGTCCTGTGCGAGCGCGGCATCCGGACCTTCGAGGATTCGACGCGCAACACGCTGGACCTGAATGCGATTCCGGTTCTCAAGTCGCAATGCCATTTGCCGGTCATCGCCGATCCCAGCCATGGCACGGGCGTCTGGCAATATGTCACGGCCATGGCGCGCGCCGCTGTTGCCGCAGGCGCCGACGGCCTGCTCATCGAAATTCATCCTCAACCCGATCAAGCGGTCAGCGACGGCCCTCAATCGTTAAAACCAAAGACTTTTGCTAAATTGATGGAGGAAATTCAGAAGATCGCAGAAGCAATAGGAAGAAAGGTATAATATTTTTTCAAGCGGAGTTTGAAAAAATATTGCGATTTTTGTGGCAAGCTTTTTTTTCTCAATGCGACAAAGGGCATAGGCGAAAGATAATACACGGTGACCAAACCCATGAGAACGAACCAACCCATCGAACGAGAGTCTCTCCTTGAGACCGCTCTTTTCGCTCATGGCCAAGGTGTAAGCCCTTCGGGCGCCGATCCCGCGATTCCCGCCCTTTCTCCTGCGGATGAGGAAGTCTTGGTGGCGTTTGTCGAACGCCGGATGGACAAAGCCCAGACAAAATCTTTTCGCAAACGACTGATCAACGAACCTGCGCTGCAAACCGCCTTGGCGGATTTCGTCCGCGTCGTGCGAGGAACGGACTATAGCCGGCAATGGCTGAACGAGCCGGGCGCTCAACCGGAATCGCAAGGCGCCAAGCCCGCTGTCAGCGCCGTCATCGCCGCCAGCGCCGCCAAGCCGGGATTTCTCGCATTATTCATGCAGCCGCGATGGGTGATCGCCATGAGCGGCGCGGCGGCCGTGATTGTCTTCGGCGTCGCCGCCCTGACGATCGGGCCAAAAATTTTACGCCAAGGGAAGAGCGGCGCCCAAATCTATCTGGCCACGTTGGACCAGCGCTTGCGATCATTTGAAAACGCAGCCGATGGCGGCGATTATGCCACGGCGCGGCGGGGACTGAAGCAGTTGCTGGAGGAGCATGGAGTTCCGGCGCCAACCCGTGAAGCTGCTCGCAAAAGTCTGGAAATCACGGCGCAAAATGAATGGCGCGCGTTGATGGATCGCAATCAATACGAGCAGGCCGCTAAGGTGGCCGAGGAGGCGTTGTCCGTGGTTCCGGATCAGCCGCTGCTGTGGGCGCAAGCCGGCGAAGCGCGTCTCATGAACTTGCGAACGCGCGCTCTGACCCCTGACGCTACGACGCAAGCTCCCATCAAATTTGCGCGGCCAGGCGCGATCAGCCTTCTGCAGCCGGACGAGATTGCCGAGAACAACGGCTTGAAGAAAAAACCCGAAGACAAGGCTGTCAAACAGGAAACCGACCGCATCCTGAATTATTATGCGCGCGCGACCAAGCTGGACCCGAATAATGTGCGCGCGTTGGTTGGGCAGGGTGAAATTTATCTGGACCGCGGAGAAATCACGGCGGCCAATCAGGTTCTTGGCCGCGCCAAGACCGTGGCGCCGGACGACGTCCGGGTGCAAAACACGCTGGCCCTCTTGTTCGTCAAAAAAGGCCGTGAAGACCTGGCGCGCGAAGTCTATTCCAAAGCATTGCAAGCCGAGCCGGGCAACCAAGCCGCCCGCTATAATCTGAATATGCTTTTCAACGAGGAATCTTCGGGCGCGGGATCGCCCAAAGGGCGCAGTTCATCCGATGGACATGGCGCGCCGACCGCGGCGGGCGCCACAGCGCGATCCATATCCTCCGATTCGTCCACTCGTCCCACGGCCTCGACGCCCGACGCCACAGAAAGCGACCTGCTTTTTGCTCCCGCGCCGAAGGGACAACCGATCATCTCGCCAACGCCCGCCAATCCATTGCCCCTTGGAAAATAGTCTGAAAGTCTGCCGAAGGATCACGCCCATTGGCGCATCCAGATTTATAGCTGGGCGCCAAGCCTCATGAAATACTCAACGTGTCTATCTGAGCTGGCGCCGAATGGTAGGCCGTCCCGCTCCGCCGGGCGGCCTT
>JAPLSP010000281.1 GCA_026398575.1 Candidatus Sumerlaeota bacterium
GGCGCTCCCAGTATTCCCCTCGCGAGGGGAGCGATGTCTTTGCGCCGTGACCTATGTGAGACCTAAAAGAAAACCGCCCGGACCTTGCGATCCGGGCGGCTTTGAATTTCCTTTATTCTGTTTTTTTTCTGGTACCGGGGAAAGGTTTCGAACCTTCGACCTCTTGGTCCACAGCCAAGCGCTCTGACCAGCTGAGCTACCCCGGCCCATTTCGATTTACGACTTACGATTTACGATTTACGACTTACGATTTACGAATGACGATTTGTGAATCTTTATTCCAGTGTTGGGAATGGCCGCGGTGTGGAATGGCGCGGCGCAGGCCTCAAATCTGAAAATAGAGCGCAAAATCTTTGAGTCTGAAATCGTCAATCGTAAATCCCGCTTTGGTAGGGCATCAGGGACTTGAACCCCGAACCTGTGGATTAAGAGTCCATTGCTCTGCCAATTGAGCTAATGCCCCACACGTCAAACGAGGGGCGGCATCATGATCAAGGCGCCGGGGGGCTGTCAAGGGTTTGTTGCGCAAAAAAATCGTGAGATCATGTGCGAATTTGCTTGCGCGCGTCAGGGATAAAGGCTTAGGTTTTTTACGGTTTATGGAAAGGGTAGCGTTTTGCCCCGGTTTATTTTAAGGTCCCGTGCGATCAAATTCAAAGGAGGAATGAACGATGTCGGTATTTATTCCGCGCCTATCCTGCGCTGCGATGGCGACGGCGGTTTTCATTCTGTTGCTTCTTGCCTTTCCTTCACAAGTCAACGCGCAAAAATGGCCCGATCCCCTGACGCCTGATGAGGTGTCGAATTTAACGCACAAGGCGCGCATGTTGTATCTCGACGCCGTAAAAGATTTTGATCATGTCCTTTATGATGCCGGGGTGAAGAAGCTGGAAGAGTGCGCCGGGGTTGACAAGGACAATATCGCGCTTCAATTTTATCAGGCTCGCGTTGAACGGCTTCAGGCGCTGAAAAAACGCGGCGCCGAAGCCAAGGCTTGCTACGATGCCGCGATCGCATCGCTCGAACGAATTGTCAAGAACCCGGTGGCTTCCGAAGAGGATTCGGCGCGCGCCGCTGAATTGATCAAGGATATGAAGCGATATAAAGATGGCGTGGATGATCGCGATAAGCGGATCGCGGCCGTGGGTCAGGCGATTCAGCGCCAAATCGCCTCCGATTTGGCGAAAGCCACTGAAGAGGCTGCCAAAAAAACAGCCACGACCAGTGACGCCGCAGGTGGGGGCGGAGCTGCCGGCGCGGGCGGCGGCGGCGGCGCAAGTTCGATGGGCGGCGGCGCCGGCGGTGGCGGTGGAGAAGGCATGGGGCCGGGAGGCAATAATCAACAACAGCGCCCTCAAGCGCGCTCTCAGCGTGGCGGCGGCGGCGGCGGCAAGCGTGGGAGAGGCTAGTAACCGGATTTCCCCAGCAAGTCTGCAAAACAGAATTCAGTGTTTCACCTATCGCCCCTTTCAGGGGCGATAGTTTTTTATAATCCTCGCACATACTTCGGCGCCATTGACGCCGAACGCTTCCTTGCTGATCGAGAGACGGGGAATCCGGCTAAGATAGGGCTGAAGAGCAAACCGGGCAAATTCCTTTTCCGGGATTCGGATGGCGCCGCCCCATCGGGCCAGGTCGCGTTCCATCGGCGCAAATTCGGCAAACTCCTCGCGGCCCGTATAAAGCAGGGGAACGTCGGCGGCGATGCATTCCGCGCAAATTCCGTATCCCGGCTTGGCGATTACGGCGTCCATGGATGCGGTCAGATCCTCATGAGGGAATTCGTTCACGTCCATGACGGTGAGATTGGGCGGCAAGTCGCACGGCGGCCGCATCACCGTCAGGAAATGCGCTTCTTTCATCGCCGCAAGATTCTCCCATCGCATCGTCCGCAATCCCCAGCTGCCCACGTAGATGAGATAAAGCGGACATTGCTCATCCAATCCCAAACGGGCGCAAAGCGATTTGCGCACCGAGCATCCGCGGCGCGTGATGACGGGCACGTCCTGGATGCGCGGGAAATAGCTCATCTCCAAGCCCATCGGAGTCCTGAGCAAAAGCGTGGCCTGGGCGTATTCGGCTTTAAGGCGCTCAACCAGGCTTCGAATACCTGCGTCGCCACGCGCGTGAGGCTCATAAATGTCGGCCCAGGTGAAATTGGCGATCATGAAGCAGGGAACTGCGGCGCGGGCGGCCGCCAGGACGGGGAAGGAAGGCACATCGCACACAACCGCGCGAATCTGCCGGCGTCGTAAGAACTCGGCTTCCGTTTCCAGCTTCGAAGCGTTTTCCATTTCGATTCGGCGATACGCGTCAAATGTCCCCGGCCAGTCAATGCGCGCGGCGTCATGCTGCAGGCAGCCGCAGTCAAACGATTCCGCCTGAATCTCGAAAGGCTTGCCGGCGAATTCCTTGAAGAACGACGCCGGCGTCAGCGTCTTGGCGATGAGGGAGAAACCGCTTTGAATCAGCGCTCCCATGATTGCGCGCGAGCGGGCGGCGTGGCCGAATCCATGCGAAGAGATGTAGTAAGCGAGCGTTGGCATCATGAAAACAGTCTTAAAAGCGGAGATTGAATTCGCATCTGTTTGCGGGGGCGCGTTTTCTCAGCGGCGCCAAGTGAAGCAGTTGTGGGCCTTCGGGATCAATCATGAAAACCAAGGCGCGCATGATTTATCCTTGATGCGCAAAAATTATCCTGATAGCATTCCATCAGGAAAGTATGACAAGGGCTGCCTGGCGCAGCCACGTGAGAGCAGCCATCTTCCGCGGTCTGGCGCCGCGTTTTGCGCGCTCCTTGCGCTCAAAGGAAAGCGTTCATGGCATCACCAAATTGGGACCAGGATTTTTTAAAAGCGCTTAAATCGGCCTTGTCGCCGCTGGGGGACCAAGTGCTCCATGCCGTGGTTCGCGTGGCGTGGACGGAAGAGAAGCTGAAGGAAATCTGCAAGGAAATGTCGTTGTCCGTCACGTCGGATGTGCGCAATCAAATCCGGATTCTCGTGGCCCATATCCAGGAAATTGGGCCCGATGAATTTCTCAAGCGCTTGGAGCGCCGCCATAAGATCGCGGATTTTATCAAGCCGCCCGATAAATCCGGCATCAACTCGTATCGCCCGCGCGTGGCGCGGACCAAAGAAGATGACAGCGAGCGGTTGCGATGGCTTCGTCCGCGATACGCGAATCTGACGGGTATGCCCTCTGCGGTTGAGACGCCCGTGCCTTCGTCTCCCGCGCCCGCTCCCGCTCCGGCCGCAGGCGGCGTGAATGCGGCCCCTCGCGAGCGGCGTTCCAACCGAGAGCGGCGTTCCGGCATAGACCGCCGCAAAAAGAGCGACTTGATTTTCAGGAATCGCCGCTATGGCGGCGACCGCCGTGCCGGCAAAGACCGCCGCCGCAACTGGACGCCGACGGCCTAACTACTCCTATCCGCAAATACGATCACATGAAATTGTCGCCCATACGCATGTAGGGAGAGAAGATTCATGCGGATAGGAGCGGCGCCAGCTTTTGGAGTAAGGTGGCTTGCCGCCTTTTTTTTGGCGATTCAATGGCTTTGGCGCTAAAAAGAAGGCGGCAAGCGGGAGTTCGCAGCGAAGCGAGAATCTCCACTCTTATACTCCAAAAGCTGGCGCCGCTTCTGAGCGCATTGCTTTCGCCTCTTAGGCAAAAAAGACGTTACTGAATTTATGGCTCAGATCACTATGGGTTTCTATACGCCCCCCGCTTCGCGCTTTTCCGCCGGTTTGGTCAGACGTTTTATATCCGGTCTGGCGTCCGGCTTCGCGGTTGGCTTTGCGTCCGGCTTCGCGGTTGGCTTCGCGTCCGGCTTCGAAGATCGCTTCTCCGGCGCTTTCTCCACCGGCTTCTCTTGAATGATCCAGCGAATCGGACGGCCATCGGCCCCGGCGTGTCCGCGCACGTCCACGTGCACATAGGGCGTTTGCTTGCGCGGATGAAAGTCATTGTAGGCATACGCGCCCGCGCCGCCGAGCCGCAGGTCCTTTTCTTCCAGGTATTTCATATCCAGGCGGTCCGCATATTTCGTCAGGATCAGCGCGTCGGACAGGCGCGAACGGCCATCGCCGTCCAGATCATCCATGACCAGATCATCATCATCGTCAATAATGATGTCAGCCGCCTTGCCGTACTGGTGCATGGAAAAGGGCGCCTTGAGCGTCCCTTCGCTGTCCGTCAGACGCGACGATTGGTTGTAGGATGGGGGACGGAACGCATAAATAAACTTGAATTTTTTGCGCGCCAATCCGTCCGCGCGCAGCATCTCCAGAAGCGCCTCCAGCTTCTCGACGAGCCCGTAGTCCAGCGCGATGTATTGCGGCAGCCCCAGCGATTGCCAGGGATAGTCGTGCGCGAAATCGCCCAGCGTGAAATTGCGGGAGATCAGCGTGTCCCGGTTTTCTTTTGTGACCTTGAAAAAGCCGGCGGGCATGGCGTAGGAATCGCGATACTGAACCGTCTGGCGCAAATGGCCATCCTTTTCCGGCGTCGGTTTGGGAAGAACAGGATAGGACCCGATGTTGTAGCCATCCAGTTTTCCGTTGCGCAGCAGCGAAGACGATGCGGCGGCGATCACGCGCCGGGTCGCGAAAAGTTTGACAGCGATGGGCGCCGCCGTCTGCGTGCTGCGGCCTGAGCGCCGGTAAGCCGCCTCATATTCGCAACGAATAACAGCGTCGTTCCCCGGGCGGTCGCCTTGCCAGGCGGCCGTATCGCCTTCGACGGCCTGCAGGGCGCCTTCCGTACAAGACCAGCGCAAGACGCCCCGGCGGGAGCATTCGTATGCGGGATCGCCGGCATAGGGGTCTTTGAAGGCTGCGGTGAATTGAATTTCTTTTTCCGGCGCCAATAAAAAAGCGGCGTCTTCGGCTTGCCCGGGTGGGGGAGGGGTGATGGTTAGAGAAGGCCGCGCGCCGGTTGCTGCAAATGCGGACACGCCCGTACTGGCGGCCAGCATGCCCGCCAATGCGCCGCCCGCCACCGCAATAAATTCTTTTCTTCTCATGGGCGGAAGGATCAGGACTCCTTTTTCTCTTCCGTGCGCGGCGCGGCGCCGGCCTCCGGCGAAGCGCTTCGAGGCGGAACCTCGAAATAGGATGAGCTCGAAGACGGGCCTGGCCCCGGTCCGGAAGGCGGTCCGTAAGAAGGGGCGGAAGAGGGTCCGGCTGCTTGGTCGGCAGGCGCCATTTCGGGCCAGGCAGGCTCTTCCGGCACCCGGGAAGTCTGAAATAATTTGATGGCGAAGATGAGGATCACGATGAGGAACAGGAGAAAGACGATGACCCACGCGGCGCGCGAACCGCTGCCGGAAGCGCTCTTTTCTTCCGCTTTTGTCGAGCCTCCCCGCAGCTGTTCCAACTTGCGCGTGATGCTGCGGCTGGCCTGGTCCTGTTGATCGAGAGAGGCTTTGATGCTGTCAATGTTCTGGCGCAGCCGTACGAGAGCCTCCTGAACGCGGCCGCTGCCATCCTTGATCGCATCGAGCTCCTGGGTAATGGCGTCCACGTCCTGCTGCGTGGGCGTCTTGCCTTGTGGCTTGTTATCCGAGCCGCCACAGCCGGCGAAGGCCAAAGCCAAAATCCCGACAAGCAGCGCGCGTGTTATCATCCGGAACATGGTCATAGTCTCCTTGAGATCGCCCCTCGGCTCATGCAGGGGAGTGTAAATTCTAAAAATTTGGCATGGACACCGCAGAAGGCCGCAAGAATAATCCCAAAAGATTATCGTTGCGTTTCAGTCGCTCCCAATGGGAGTCAAATATTTGGGGCAGAGCTTGGCCAAGTCAAGCCTTATATGATCCCCGCTGCTTTCCGAAACGCTGCCTCCTCATCATGAACTCCATCCAGATTCATAAATACCTTAAAGAAGATTTGTCGTACGATGTCATCGCATCGCTTTCCGTGACGGCGATCTCCATTCCGCAGGCGGTCGCTTATGCGATCATCGCCGGCGCGCCGCCCGTCTATGGGCTTTATACCGGCATCGTCACGGGCATACTCGGCGCCATCTTTCGCAGTTCCTGCCATATCATCATGGGCCCGACCAATGCCACCGCCATGATCATCGCCGGAACGCTTCAGCCTCATTTCAACCCGGACCAACTGCCGTCCATGATCCTGCTCCTCACCTTCCTGACGGGATTGGTGCAGGTCTCATTCGGCGTGCTGCGGCTGGGCGGAATCGTGCGGTATGTCTCGAATTCCGTCGTGATCGGATTGACGGCGGGCGCCGGAGTCCTGATCGCCGGCGAGCAACTGGCGCCGCTGTTCGGCCTGCAAAATGCCATCCCGCGCAAAGAGTTGTCGTTTTTTCTTCTGGGCGTTGTCCGCGTATGCCTGAAAATCGTGGACCGGATTATCGCCTGGGATTTGCCGCTGCCGACGCTGCTGCTGGGACTGTTCAACATTCTCTTCATCATCCTGTGCCGCAAAGTCGCTCCGCGGCTTCCCAGCCAGCTACTGGCCGTCGTTCTGTCCACTATCTTCGTCCGCATTTTCGAATGGTTTGGGTACCACGGTATTTTCGTTCTGGGACAAATGGGAGAAGAAATCACCCGGCAATGGAATATCTTCCATATCCCCGAGCCGATCGCGCAAGGCAATCTCGAGGCGGCGGGAGCGATCTTTCCCGGCGCGGTCGCCGTGGCGCTGCTTGGGGTGGTCGAGACGGTTTCCGTGGCCCGCGCCATTTCCGTCTCCACCGGCCAGCGCGTGGACTTCAACCGGGAATTCATTGGCAAAGGCATGGCCAACGTCATCGGCGCCTTCTTCCGGTGTTTTTCCGCTTCCGCTTCCTTCGTCCGCTCGATGACCAATCTTCATGCCGGCGCGCGGACGCGGATGTCCGGCGTTTTCGTGGGGATATGGACGGCGGTGATCCTGCTGGCGTTCGCGCCATGCGCCAATCATATCCCCATCGCCAGCCTGTCCGGCCTCTTGATCGTCATCGCCGCCAACATGATTGATCGTCAGGCTGTGCGCCAGGCCTGGGCCACGGGAGCGGCCTCACGCGCCGTTTTGCTGGTCACGTTCGGCGCCACGATTGTCTTCGGTTTGAAATACGCGATCTTCGTGGGCGTCGCCGCTTCGATCGTCTTCCTCTTGCGCGCAACCGGCGAACCAAGCATTCGCCGCATCCTCATTCATCCGGATGGCGCCATCGAAGAGCTGCCCGCGAATTCTCCTTCGCCAATCCATACGCCCGTCGCCTTGGTTGATCTGAGCGGCGATTTTTATTTCGCCGCCGTTCATGACCTGGATCTCAAACTGCGATACGCCATTCCGCCCGAAACACGGGTCCTGATCCTGCGCATGAGAGAAATGCGCCTGATGGGAAGCACCGGCGTCGGAATCCTGAGCCGGTTTTGCCGCACCCTGCGCGATCAGGGGGTTACCGTCATTCTCTCCGGCGTTGAAGAGGACATGGAACAAACCATCCGTGATTCGGGCTTGAGCAGGGAGATTGGCGAAGAGAATCTCTTTTACGCCGACGCCTTTGTTTTCCGGGCGACGCAATTGGCGTTCGCCCGGGCGCGCGCCCTGGTGGAAGCGCAGGATAATCAAATCCGGCGTCCTGCGGCTGGGGAGGGGGGAGAAGCCATCCCGGTTTCGGAGAAGGCTGAGCCTTGCGCCCAGGATATCATGCGTCAAAACGTAATACGTTTTGGCGTCAAACATCGTTTGCGCGAAGCCGTTTGGTTACTAAGAGAGGGACGGAAACGCAAAAAGGAAATGAGTTGCTTGTTCCTGCAAGGGGACGACGCGCGCATCGCGGGAATGGTTGATATCCTACTGGTCCTGCGCCAGTTCCATCGCGCTGCCAAAACCATCGCTCAAGCCGAAACCGGCGCCGAAGACTACCACGGCAAAGAGATCATGCGAAAGACCTGGCTGAGGATTCATCGCCATCGCTTGCGCACTTTTGTCTCATCGGCGCTGCCGACCGTTCTGCCCAGCGCGACTCTGTCGGAAGTCAGAGACGTCATGCTCAAATACGGGCTGGAGGTCGTTCCAGTGACCCTGGATGGAAGAGCTATCGGCCAGGTTTACATTGCCGATCTCATTGCCAAACTGAAACCAAAAGGCGCCTAGCATGAGCGATATTGACGACTATAAGTTACTGCGAATAGATTATATTCGGTTTGCTCCAGAGACTCCTCTGGAAGAGGCGACAGCGAATCTCCTGACCGCCTCCCGCTCGGAAGTTGTATTTCCGATCGGCGCCATTGTGAGCGCTGAAGGACGCTTTCTTGGCTTCTTTACCCTGAAGAAGGCCCTCGAGGCGATGCCGCAAAAGGGCGGGGGAGCGACCGGCAAGAGCGTGCTGGATCTTGCGACTGCCGGTATTCCATTCGTGACAGCGGAATCATCCATCGCTCAAGTGATAGAGACGCTCACAACGAGCGGCCTTGGCGCGGTTCCGGTTATCACAAATGGCGTTCTGCAGGGTTTGATCTTTGTGACCGACGTTTTCGATCAGTTGTGTGAAGTTGCGCTGATTGAGACGACGCAATTTGCGCCAAGCCGATAAATCGCAGGAGCAGAGTGATTGAAAATTCAGCGCGTTCAAAGCTCTGAACTTCAAGTCGCTTTCCACGCGTAAAACAGAGCCGAATCTGCAAGTTCGTTAAATTATGATTTAACGAACATCGCCACAATCCTATATATTTCTGTTGCTTTTCATGCAAAACAGAAAGATCAAAGGCCCCAGCATGAGTTTACTTGAAAACACTCTCGATCACGCTGAGAAGCGTGTCGGCTTCTTCAATCGCTATCACATGATATTGATCGCCTGCCGAACTCTCAACTCGCATGACGGATGCATTGCCGCTTGTTGTCATCGCGCCAATTGAAATCCTGTATTGCGGCGCCAGACTTTCAGGCGACTCCCAGATCCCCAGTCGGATGGAAGGATGCTCGATGTCCGCGCGCTCGACCGTTACGCTTCCGGAAGTGATGGAAGATTTTGATTCAATAGCGCTCAGGGCATATAGCAAGCTTTCGATTTTGTTTTCCGTCACAACGTAGCCTTGCGTTGCGCCGGCTTCTTCCGTCCTTTGAAACATCCACTTTTTATCGCTTCTCAGATGCATCACACCTGCGCTTTTGCCAACTTGGAGTTCAATCTTGCAGGCCTTGATTTGAGACGCATTGGGCAGTATCCGGTGGTCAGCCATGGAATCTTTCGAGAGGATAAACTGCTGTCCTGCGCTCAATGATACAGTTACCACGGAAGACGTAT
>JAPLSP010000614.1 GCA_026398575.1 Candidatus Sumerlaeota bacterium
GGACGGCCTTGGCGCGCTGTGGCCGTCCGACGGAGCGGAACGGCCTACCTTTTGGCGCCAAGCTATAAGGCGGGGTACATTCGGCGCTTTCCGCTTCGCGCCATTCTCTTCCGCTAATCCACCGGTCCCGGCCTCACGATGTGCGGGGCGGTTTGGAGTTTGGGGCGGACGGCGAGCCAATCCACGCCTTGGAAGACCGGATCGGGCTCCTGCCGGACCTCTTCGTCGCCGCGATAGGGGCACATCGCGTCCACCCAGCAAATGAGCCGCAGCAGGCTGGCGTCGTCCATGCGCACGTCGTGATGTTTGCCGCTGGCGGCGAGCGCAATCAGACGGCTGTTGTAGCTTAAGGAAGCCATCGGTTTGGGCGTGAGATAAGCCTTCGGATCGGTCTTGCCAAAACCCTCAACCATCAGCATCCCCGCGATGCCAAAACCGGGGCGCGGCTTTTCTGGCGTTTTGTAAGGCTCGCCCCACGTCGGTTTGCCGATCAGATGCCAGTAGGTCTCGTCGAAGTCGAGGAATCCCGGACGGAAGGTGAGATCGAGCGTTTTGCGGCCTTCGCCGTCGCCCTCATGGCAGCGGGCGCAGTATTTCTCGATCACGGGACGGACGTAGCGCGCGAAGCTGACGGTGGCGTCGGGCCATGATGGTGGCGTGATTTCGCGCGGGGGTTTCGAGAGCGCGATGGGTCTGGCGGCGTCGGCCGGCGCGCGGCTGTGCAATTCGTGGCATCCCAGGCAGCCGCGATTCTCGCCCGGCATCACATTGACAAAGCTGCGCATCGTTTGCAGCGCGCGCTGGTTTTCGTCGAGGAGTTGGAAGTGCAGCGGAATGCCGGCGGGCGCAAAGAACGACGCCGAGCCGTCGCTCTCGACGGGCGCCGTGCCGAGCAGGCGCTTGACGCCTTCGGACTGCACGCCCGAAACGACCGGGCCGGTCGAGATGTAGGGGCGCTTGGACCAATAGGTGTAGGTCTTGTGGTCAATTGTGAGCACGCGCAGAAACTTCGCCTTGCCGCGCAGTTCAGCGGGAACGCCTTCGTACACATTGGCGCTGAATATGACGCCCGGCTTCGGCTTCTGTCGCTCCTCGTTGCGAGGCCATTCGACGCGGTCGGCGATTACCTGCGGCAGCGGACGCGGACGCAGCGGGATTGCATGGAAGATGTTGTGAACGTCCTCGTAAATCAACTCGCGGTTGCCGTCCACGTCCATCAGATACAACCGGAACTTGCCGTCGCGCGCCGCCGAGACCAGGAAATCTTTTTCGCTCAGCGGATAGGGTGAATAGTAGGCGGGATAGCGGCCACTGGCGTGATAGCGCGGGGATTCAATCGGGTCCGCCGGCCCGTTGCCGACTTCGGGCCATGCCACGTCGGCGGTGACTTTGGTCAGGCCATCCGGATAATTCAGCCCCTTGGTGGGATCAATGATGCCGACGGAACCGGCAAACCAGTCGTGATGTCCGCAGCCGGTCACCATCACGCGGTGGCTGTCCGGGATGGCGCGGACGTCCTTGACCACGTCGGGCCAGACGCTTTGATTGCCCCAGAACGTGCTGACCTGCGTGCCGTCGGGGTTGACCGTCCAGAGCTTTTGCGCGCGCCAGAGCGGCTTGTCGGTGTATTCCCATCGCGTATAGATCACGCGGCCATCGCGCAGCATCGAGGGCAGATAATCCGGCTCGTTGTTGGCCGAGATAAGGTAGATGTTGCGTCCGCCGGCGTCGCAGCGCGCCAGCACGAACGCGTTGGTCGGCGGCATGCAGCGGACGTAGGTATGGCCGCGCGTGGTGCTGAACAGGATGCGCCCGTCGGGCAGATAGACCGGATCGAGATCGTCGTAAGGTCCGTCGGTGAGTTGCGCGAGGCCGCTGCCATCCGCGTTGATCTCGTAAAGATGAAAAGATTTTTCGTTGTGCGGTTTGAAGCAGAACAGGACTTTCTTCGCGTCGGAAGAAACGTCTGGCCGCCAGAACGACCCATGCAGCGGCGCGCAAGGCGCTAATTGTGTCGGTGCGCCATCAGGACGAAGCCCGTCGAGGATGAGCAGGCGCGCGCCCGGCACGGCCATGTAGCCGAGCCGATGCCGTGTTTCATGGCGCCATTCCGAGCCTTGTGGATACGGCATGTCCATGAAGACGACCTTCGAGAAATCCAGCGTGGGATTTTTGAACATGATGGCGCGTTTGGTTTCGCGGACCTTGTAGTAGAGGCTGGAGGTTTCGGAACCTGCTTTTTGAATCTGCGATTCCAGTTCGGCGAGTTGGGACAGCTCTTTTGTAAAATCAATTGCGCTGATGCGGGCGGCCAGTTCGCGCGCCCATTTCATCTCATCGCTGATGCGCTGCGGCGTGACTTTCCCGCCCGCCTGATGCAGCCAATCGCGTTCCAGCGCCTCGCGGGCCTCGGCGGCTGAAAGCGCGCGCGTTTCCGGCGTTTGTGGTATGACGTACGGCGCGACGGCCTCGCGCTCGTATGGACGCCACTCGATGCGCCGGCCCGCTTCGAGCATCAGTTCGATCCACTCCGGCGAATATTGGGCCTGTTCGCCGCGCGTCTTGAGCGCGGCAAACTTTTTCTCAATCGCTTCCGCTTCCTCCCATTTGCGCCGGTCGTCCGGCGATTGTTTCGCCCATTGCCTCTCAGTTAGCGGTTTGTATTCGATCAGCAATGCCATCAGCCGTTCGCCGGCCGTCAGATAAAAATCGTTTCCTTTTGAGCGCAGGAAAACAGTGGGATCCGCGCCAGTCCAAAGCCGGAATCGCTGACATTCCTCAAGGAAGCCCGTGCGCAGGCGCGCCATGAACGCGCTCGCTGTCTTCGCATCGAGCGCCATGCCTTTTTCGATGGCGTTCTGCCGCGATGCCGCAAGCGTTTCGGCGAAGGTTTTACGGGGAGCATAGAACGCTTCGAGCGCGGTCTGCGCCGGCGCATTGGACTGCCCGAGCGCTTCGATACCATTGCGATAAAGCCGCGCCACCTCGGCGGCCGTCAATGCGCCGGCGTAAATGCGCAGGTCATCCATCAAGCCCCGGAAACACTCGCCGCCGTTGAGCGATGCGATGCAGCCTCGCGCGGCGCCGCCCGAAACGATGACGCCGGGCCGTTCCATCGCGCCGATCTGGGCGCCGTCGAAATAGACGCGCATGAACTTGCCGTCGAAGGTGGCCGCCGCGTGATGCCATGCGCCGTCAGTCGCCTGCGCGGGATCCAGCGCGGCGTCGCACTCGACGTAGCCGCCGATGTTCAACCCCAGGGAAAGAACGCGCCCGAATTCCTGAAACGAAAAAAGCACCCGCCGTTCGCCATCTTCCTTGCGAAAAATTTCATTGTAGTGGTCGAATGCCGCAGGCTGGACCCACGCGCTGAAGGAGATCGCCGGCAGCGCGCCAAACGCCGGCTTTTCGCCGCAGCGCAGCAAATGAGAGCCGTTGAGATTCAGTCCGCCGTTGAAAACGCCAAAGTTCCGTTCGACGCCGGCGGAACGCTCGATAGAAGCGTCGCAGCCCGCGCCGCTCGCATCGCGCAGGATATCGCCCAACGGCTCATCAAACGTCCACCACGCGATCAGAGGCTGATCCAGCTTGAGCGGTTCAATAGGCGCTTTGGGATCGGCAGCGGCTTGTCGCGGTTTATCCTCCGCGCGCGCCACGCCTGCGGCGGCCCAGAGCGATAAGATAAGAATGGATAATATCCGAGCCATAGTGGGCCGATTTATCGGCGCCTTGTTTCTGGTTTTTTGTGCGGAGCTCTTAGTGCTTATCTACAAATAAAGGCTTGACCTCATAAGCCATGAGTCCATAATCCGCCAGTTGCTAATCCTGCTGACGGAGGCCAATCGTGGCTCGTATACAAACATGGGAGATTTCGGAAGAGTTCTGGAACTTGGTGGAGC
>JAPLSP010000729.1 GCA_026398575.1 Candidatus Sumerlaeota bacterium
ACTACAAGCGCCAACTAAAGTTGGAACTACTAACGCTACAAACGCCGCTTGAACGGGAAGAGGAGGGTGGATACGATTGCGGCCTTCGAGTTCATACGTGTGTGCGAAAGATGGAGCGAATAAAAAATGGGAATGACAATCACTGAAAAAATCCTGGCGCGCCACGCCGGACGCGATCGCGTGGCGCCGGGCGAAAATATTTGGATCAGCGTGGACGTGCTGATGACGCACGACATCTGCGGCCCGGGAACGATTGACATCTTCAAGGAGCAATTCGGCGCGAATGCGCGCGTATGGGACCGCGAAAAAATCGTCCTCATTCCGGATCATTATATTTTCACGCAGGACGCCTCCGCGCGCCGCAACCTGGAGATTCTGCGTGAGTTCGCGGCGGAACAGAATCTGAAATATTTTTATGACGCCGGCACGCCGTCCTATAAAGGCGTCTGCCACGCCGGGCTGCCCGAAGCCGGCCATACGCGCCCGGGCGAGGTGCTCTTCGGCACCGACTCGCACACGTGCACGCACGGCGCCTTTGGGCTGTTCGCTTCGGGCATCGGCAATACGGACGCCGCCTTGATCATGGGCGCCGGCAAACTGTGGGTCAAAGTCCCGGAAACGATGCGCCTTCGGTTCGACGGCGCGCTGCCGCCCTATGTGATGGCCAAGGACTTGATCCTGCATATCATCGGCAAGATCGGAGTGGACGGCGCCACGTACCGGGCGATGGAATTCTGCGGCGAGGCGATTGCCGCCCTGAACATCGAAGAGCGCATGACGCTGTGCAACATGGCGATCGAGGCGGGCGGCAAATCGGGCCTCATCGCCTGCGATGACAAGACTGAAGCCTACGTGCGCGCCCGCACGGACAAGCCTTTCGAGCGCATCGCGAACGACGCCGATGCCGCGTTTCATTCCGAGCTGATCGTCAAAACCGCCGGCCTCGAACCGACCGTGGCCGCGCCGCATTCGCCCGAAAACGCCAAACGCGCCCGCGACTTGAAAGACATCAAAATCACTCAGGCCTACGTCGGCTCATGCACGGGCGGCAAGACCTATGACTTCGTGCGCGCGGCGGAGATATTGAAAGGCCGGCGCGTCGCCGTCAAAACCTGTATCGTCCCGGCCACGCGTGTCGTCGAGGCCGCGCTCGCGAGCGAGAAGATCGGCGGCGTTTCGCTGCGCAAGATATTTGAGGACGCCGGCTGCCAGATCGCGCCGCCGTCGTGCGCCGCGTGCCTCGGCGGTCCGCCGGACACCTTCGGCCGCATCAAGCCGGGTGACGTCTGCATCTCGGCGACCAACCGCAACTTCCCCGGCCGTATGGGCGGCGGCAAGGACGCGCAAGTTTATCTAGCCTCGCCTCTGACCGTGGCCGCATCGGCAATTCGTGGTGTCATCACGGATCCGAGAGAATTCATGGCGTGAGTTTCAAAAAAGGCGCTAATGTCATTAAGCAGGCGACATAAGCGTGAGTGAACCAGACCTGAAACGGTTACGAACGCGGAACATGACAAGATCGCGAACGATAGTTGAGCGTCAGAAACTCAATCCGAGCCAGCTTCGTACGGTGGCGGAGCGCCGTTTGGGGGATGCGTACTATCTCCAAAAGAGCAAACTGAATGTACGCGCGAATGGAACAATCTACTTGGGTGGATTCGTTATTGAGTGTCTGCTGAAAGCCAATCTACTGGAGGAGCATCCTTGGCTCCAGAGCGTGGACGGTCCGCCTGAACGTAACGAAAGTGAACGGGACTTGTGGTTTTTGTGCTTTAGAAGGCATGACTTGGGGAGTATGTTGGATCTGCTACCAAGGCTGGCCCAGAGGCTCGATGCCGCGGGTCAGGGCGGGCAATCAGGTATCTTATCATCTCTTAAAAGCATTTGCGCGGAGTGGACAATTCAATGGCGCTATTCGACGCAGATGGCAACGATGCAGCAGGCGAATGAGTTCATCAGCATGATCGAGGAGGTGAAACCGTGGCTAAAGTAGGGAATCCGAAACATATCGAGCGAGTGTTGACGGAAGCGCTCACGACTGGCCTGCGGAAAGCTGGAATTAACGCCAAAGTATCGTCCGAACCGGTTCCTCAAACGAAACTGCGCCGGTTCATGGTAATTGCGCCGAAATTCAGGGCAATGAGGCCTTCAGAACGGCAGAATTTGGCGTGGCGCATTGCTGGTCAGGTTCTGACACAGGATGAACAGCTTTTGGTGAGCATGATCCTCACGCTAACCCGTGACGAACTTGCCGGCAAGTAGGAGGGAAGCGAAAATGAAACTCAGTGTAATTATTGAAAAAGACGCGGATGGATATTTCGCTTATTGTCCGCAGCTAAAGGGATGTCATACACAAGGCCAAACCCTTGACGAAACGATGACTAATATCCAAGAAGCGGTTGAGCTCTATCTTGCCGTTTAATGCCGGGCGTATGCTTCATCCCAATCTGGCCAAGCAGCTAATGGATGTATTGCAGGATGACAGTATTAGCTCAAATTAAATACGCTAAAACAAATGATCATACATCATCTTGATCGAACGCGCGGTTTGGACCCAGGTGAAGCGCTGGACGTTGCGGCGGCCGGCTTTTTGCAGCGTATCGCGCACGTCGGCGTCCGTCAGCAATTGGCGCATTTTGCGCGCGATCTCATCCTGGTCGTCCGGGCTGGTCACGAACGCGCCTTCGCCTGCGATTTCGGGAAGCGCGCCGTGCCGGGCGCATAAGACGGGCAGGCCGCAGACTTGCGCCTCCAGAACCGGAAGGCCGAAGCCCTCGTATTTCGTCACCTGAAACAGCGCCGAGGCGCGTTCATAAAAGCATCGTTTTTCCAGTTCCGAGATTTGTTTATAAACCCTCATGCGTTTTTGGAGCCGCAATTTTTTGATCAGCCGGCGGCAGTCCTCGAAAAAGCGGTCCGCGGCCACCACCAGCACAAAATAGAAATCCTTCAGCTCCTCATACTGCTCGCGCATGTGATGAAACGCCTGGATCATCGCAGGCAGGTTCTTATTGGGGCGCGTGCTGCCCAGATAGAGGATGAACCGCTCGGGCAACTGGTACTTTTCGTTGACCTGCCGCAGGGTGACTTCGTCCACCGGCTCGCCGAATTTCTCGTCCAATCCCGGATAAATCACGATGGTATTCGAGCGCGATTCGGGAATCAGGCTGGCCATATCGCGCCGCGTGGAATGCGAATCCGCGATCAGATACCGCGCCTGCCGGATCGCGCGCGGATACGCCCAGCGATAAAAAATATCGTAGGCGCGTTTGAGCGGCAAGATGCGATGGCCCGTAAATTCCGGCACCATCAGAGCCTGCAGGTCGTGCACCGTGACCAGCGTTGGAATCTGGCAGAAGAGCGGCGTGACGGGAAACAGGGAATGCAGAATATCGGCGCCGGTCGCGCGCACCGCGCGTCCCAGGCTGAAGAGAGTATAGAGCGAAACCGGGCGGGCCGGAACCGGAATGACTTCGGCGTTATCGGGCAAGTCCAGCGAACGGCTGTAACTTTGATGAACAAAAATAGAATATTGGTTATCGGGATCGGCGGCAACCAGGTGGCGAACCAAATTCTCGCTGTAGTTGCCGATCCCCGAAAACTCCGCCATCAGATAACGAGCGTCAATCGCGATGCGCATAAGCTATGCTTCAATGTAAAATGAAAAATCAGAAATGAGAATAAGAACCAATGTAAAATGTAAAATGAGAAATGAGAAATTGAAAATGAAATCCGCGCGGTTGGGGTTAGCCTCGGATCCTGGCAGCCAAATGCCGCATGTCTGATATTATGGGTCCCTTTCATAACCATCTGAATTCTTTCGCAGTTCTAATTCGAAAACTGCTATTTCTCGCACAGAGACACGGAGACGCAAAGAAGCAAGGCTTCATGCCTTTGCGTCTCTGCGCGAGATTTTCCTTGGCTTCGGATGAAGCATGCTTCTTAAGTGACTCATTATTCATCTTTCATTTTACATTTTACATTTCTCATTTTTCATTTTACATTCTGCTTTTCTCATTCTTCATTTTACATTCTGCTTTCTCATTTTTCATCTTTCATTTTACATTTCTCATTTCTCATTTTTCATTTTACATTATGCTTTTTCCAATGCCGCTTCTATGGCTGTCTCGATTCCCAAGGCGGTTTGTTCCCATGAGGCTTCGCGCGCTCGCTCGATTCCTTTCTTCCGCCGCGTCCGATGATTCGCGTGGATCGCTTCGCCGATCTTGTCCACGAAGTCTTCGGGCGATCGTGCGATCAGAACGATGTCCGAATAGAACTGCACCACGTCGGGAATCGCTGTCGAAACCACGAGCGCGCCGCCGGCCAGATATTCAAGCGTCTTGACCGGATTCGTCGCCATCGCCGCCGGCGTGTTGCGGAACGGCAGCAACGCCACGTCGAAGTGATTAAGATACAACGGCAGATCCTCGTGCGATTTCAAGCCCAGATAATGCAGGTTGGGCGCGAGCGGCGGCCTGCCGAAACTACCATGGATCGGGCCGACCATGATAAAATTCGCCTCCGGATAGCGCGCCGCCGCCGCGCGGATAATCTCCGGCTCCAGCCGGTCGCTGATCGAGCCGGCGTATCCCACGATCGGGCCGCTCAGGCCGCGCAGTTCGCGCGGAAACGGGACCGCGCCCCGCGCCTCGCGATAAAACTGCTCGAAGCGCACGCCGCTTGGGATGTATTGCGCCTCGGGCCGCGCGGGGCGAACCTGTTCGAGCAGGCTGTTCGTTCCCGTCACGACCGCCGCGCACTCCCTGACCAGCGCCTCATGCCATGCGCGCGCTTCCGGCGGCGCCCAGGAGAAACTCGCATAGTCGTCAATCACGTCATAGACCGTCGCGCGCCAGTTGAAGGCGCTTCGCAGCGGCTCGGCAAAAGGCGAATTCGTCAAAAAGACAATTCCCGCGCCGTCGCCGACCCACTTGCGGACCTCGGCGCGGATCAAGGCGGCGTTCAGGCGGCGGATCAGGCGCGACTTGTATTCGCCCGGAAGGATCAGCGGCGTAACGACCGTCAGATCGCCGCCGTCGCGCACAATCCGCTTGGCGCGCCGCCAACGCCGGATGCTTTCGCTCAGGCGGTGAATCTGCGCCGGGCAGAAAAAAATCACCGGCCGCCGCAGCGCTGCGATCAGCGCGAATTCCTGTGGACGTTGCCAGACTTCATCCCAGACGACTTGTGAATAAAAAAAAAGCGGCGGCGGGCCGGCGGCTTGCTCGGGACGGCGCCAAAGCGTCTTGCCAAAGCGCGAAAAAGGAATCAGCCATATCATGCGCGCCAACAGCCGGAGCGAGCGAAGAAAAATCAACGGCCAATGGCGAAAGGCGATCATGGAAATGAGGAAGGAATAATGTAAAATGTAAAATGAGAAATTGAAAATGTAAAATGAGAAACGTAAAATGAGAAATGAAAGAACGCGGGGGCAAATTAATATATGTCTTGCGAACAATTATTCAAAGCGCTTCGCGAAATTTATCACACTCAGGCGGACGCTATCTTCATTTTTCATTAAGATACAATGTAGTTGCGTTGCTGGCTTAGTTTTTCTTTGATCTGAGAGAAAATGGCGCTCCATTCCGCGCTGCCATAGGGGATATTGCGCTTCATCGCTTCGATCTGGCGCTCGGCCTCTTGATTGATGTCGTCCTCGATCATCAAGTCCTGCATAATGACGCGCCCGATCTCCATCTCCACGCGAGTCGGAAACCCTTTGACGAGGATCATCTTGCGTTCGGTCAATTCCTTGACGATCTTGCGGGCCAAAGATTGAATGCGATCTTCCGTCAGCCTCATATACCCCTCCGTTCGGAGTTCAGTTAGGAGTTCAGTTAGGAGTTCAAACTTTAGTTTGTGTTTTACTCCAAACTTCAGTTTGGAGTAATCCTCTTCATACTTCACTCTGGATTCAATATACCAACTTGCGTTCTCTTGCCAGCATTGACTTCGTCTTCTTGAACATCGTGTGGTAATCCACCCCGCGCGCCCGCATTTCGTCTTTGTGCTTCTCCAGGATATCCTCCACCTCAACGTCCAGCGCATCCTCCATCTTCAGATCATCCATCAGCGTTTTCTTGAGAGCCTCAACGACGTGCGTTTGCGCGCGGTTGACCGTGCAATGTTTTGACTGCGCCAAATCCTCATAGATTTTGCGGCACAGATAATCCACCTTCTTTTCGCTCAGGCGCATAGCATCTTCCTTCCAGCGCTTTAAGGATCAAAAACAAATATCAACGGTCAAGGGTTCGGATCCATCTCCCGAAATCCATGCGTCAAAGGCTCATGGCGCCAACAACCTTGGCCGCCCCGATTCTCTTCTCCTGTCCGGGAGAGTCAAGGCTTTCTCTGCATCTGTCTTTGCATCCGTCTGGATGAACCCCATTTACAGTCGCATAAAGGGTTGCGCCCCGGGCTCTTTGCCACCTAAACTGATTCTGCCAGATAAATCCCCGACGATTGATTTGCCTCATGACTCGTCCGCAATCATGCAAAGTCAAAACGGGCCGTGGCGCGGCGACGATAAGGGTGTTGATCGTCGCGGTGGTTCTTACATTGGCAGCAGTGGCGGTTGTAATGCATGCCGTGAGCAAATCTGTGCCGCCGTCTGCTTCTTCTTCGCCTCCGATCAATACCTCTTCGCCGGAGGTTCGCGCAACCTCTGATAGCCATGCCGTCCCCAAATCTCTCAATGCCCGACCAGGCGCCCGTACGGAAGCGCGTCCACTCGCTTTGACGCGAGCCAATCCCGCCACGATTTTTGGCAGGGCGACCTTCGAGGATCGGCGTCCTGCTGCAGGCGCGAAGGTCTGGATTGCGGGCGCCGAGGACCGGATTACGACGGCCAATACGCAGGGCGAATTCGAAATCACGGGGGCGTCGTCGGGCGCATATTACCTGCTCGCCGCGCTGAACGATTTCATCTCCGATCCCGAGGGAGACAGCGCGCCGTCATTCGAGGCAAAAGCAGGCGAACGTCAGGGACCTTATCAACTCATTCTCCGGCCAGGACTGACTTTGCAGGGCCTTGTCCGCGATCTCGAAACCGGCAAGCCGGTCGCAGGCGCCGAGATTCGCCGCTATGCGGCGGAGCGTCTGAACATTTATCGAGCGCTCAGGGCGCAAAGCGACGCCGAAGGCGCATGGCGACTTGCGGGCTTGCCTCCGGGCGAAGTCTCGCTCCTCGCGATCGCCAGGGGATACGCGGCCAAACCGGCCATCGTCCCCATGATCGCAGGCGCCCGCAATACCTGCGATCTGCGTTTGGAGCCGGGCGGCACGATTACGGTGTTGGTTCAGGACGAAGCCGGACGCCCGATTGCCGGCGCTCAAATTGTGCCGAGCCGCGATTTTTCTTCTTTGAAGGAGGGGCTGCTGGGTTTGAAGACGGATGAAAGCGGACGTGCCATTATCGAAAATGTT
>JAPLSP010000374.1 GCA_026398575.1 Candidatus Sumerlaeota bacterium
CAGCTTTGATAGACGCGCTGAGTCATTCCTGAAGCATGGCGCCAATCTATAAGTCGGGAGGCGCCCTTCATGATCAAGAGCGCCTCATTTACATTGACACGTTCCGATTGCTCTGCCTAATATATTTCTTGAAGAGAATGAGAACGGAAACCTGCCATGCGCATCTACATCGAAAGCACCATTCCGAGCTACATCGTGGCGCGTCCTGCGCGCGACCTTCTGCAAGCCGCGCGCCAGCAAATCACGAGAGACTGGTGGGACTTGAGGCGCGAAAGGCACGAACTCTTTGCTTCGCAAGTCGTGCTCGACGAAATAGCCGCCGGCGAACCTGATGTGGCGCGCCGTCGCCTTGACCTCATGGCTGGTGTCAACGTGCTGGACCTGACGCCCGCCGCTGAAGCGCTTGCCGAACGCATTCTTCAATCGGGACTTCTTCCGGCTTCCGCCGATGGCGACGCAGCGCATATTGCCATCGCCACGGTTCACCGGATGGATGTACTGCTAACTTGGAACTGCCGCCACATTGCCAATGCGGCGATTGTGGGCCGGCTTCGTCGCCTGGTGGATGCAGAAGGATTCAGCCTTCCCGAAATCTACACTCCGGAAGAACTCTCAGGAGAACAGTATGAATAAGACAACAATAACACCGTCCGCCGTGAGTGGCGGCGACGTGGTGCTCCAGGAAATCTGGCGCATCAAAGACGCGCTGTCTGCCGCGCGGGGGCATGACGTGCATCGTCTTTTTGCGGAAGCCCGCGAACGGCAGGAGCATTCCGGTCATCCCGTTGCCAACTTTCAGAAAAAGCCGAAGCACTCTACGAACAGGCAAGATGGATAGGCGCTGCTCTCGATCCTGCCCCTGTTATCGGTCACGGGGAGGTGGAACAATGAAGAAAGATCAAGCAATCGAGGATATCCGCGCGGTCAGGCGCAATATCTCGCAGCGATTCGGAAACGATTCCAAGGCTCTGGTCGCCCACTATATGAAACTGCAGGAGAAGTATGCTGGCCGGCTCGCCGCGGTTCCATCTGCGGTCCATCCGGCTGCCGTAGCCAAATGAGCGGGAGCAATTCGATGAAGACAAGCGCCGACACGTTAAAGCGTCGAAGGTCTTTGAAGCCGTTGGAGCAGAAACGGATGATGGAGTGCGTCCAGGAGTTGCGCAAACTCGGCCCGATTGCCGGGATGGAAGACCCCGTTGCCTGGCAGCGCTCCATCCGCGAAGACCGCGATCTGTGCCACGGAAAATAGCCGATGCTCTATGTTGTCAATCCCTTCGTGGCATAATTCGGTTCCATGTATGGAAGTCAAAATATGCCGCATCTCCCGCGTCCAGTCCAAGCCCCCGCTCGACGCCCTGCGCGAATGCCTCGAAGACTACCAAGCTCCCGTCTCCCTCCAGGTCATGAAAGCCCAAATCCAACTAGCCATCCAAGAAGCCAGCGACCTCGAATTCGTCCCCCCCGCATTCCGAAATATGAAGGTTTGATGATTCGCTAATGGATATCTGATGGAGCTAAGAAAGTACAAGCAATGATAGTTGCATATCCATTATTTTATTATCAAGGGTGTCTTGTTTGCATTGACACGTCCCGATGCCCTTGACAAGAAGACGCTGGCGCTTATTATGGAGTGAATTGAATTAAAATGAGGGAAGGTGGTTGCAGCCATGTGTAATCGTGTCTCCGTTCGCGATCCACAAGCCATCCCTTGCTGCTTCATCGTTGCGGTTTTGTTGACGCTGTTCGGCGCCTTCCCTTCCGCCGCGTCCGCGCTTCAGGGCGACGTCAATGGCGACGGGATGATAACATTGACCGACGCGCTCCTCGTCCAGAATTACTTGGAAGGCCAAGCCGTGCTGGATGCCGCCGCGCTCGCTCGCGCCGATATGAATAATGACGGCGAGGTTGACATTGCCGATGTCATCGCTATCCGTGATGCGATTTATTCTAGCGCGATCTTTGTCAATGTCTCGCCCGTCGCCGCTCAGTGGACGCTCTCCGGTCCGGCTGGCTTTACCGGTAACGGACAAACCTTCATGGGCGCCCAGACCTTCACCGACGCCACAACGGGTCCCTATACGTGGTCAGGTCTTGCCTTGACGGGGTACGACACCCCTGCCTCGCGAACACAAACTTTGGCGGCGCAAACTACGGTTACATTCAACGCCGCATGGATGTCATCTGAAGGCGCCAGCCTGCCCGTCGCGATGCTCCCCGTCCCGGCTGGCACGTTCACGATGGGCGCGCGAGATGATGAAACAAGCAATACCCAGGGAACTGAAGGACCGCGCCATCAGGTGACGCTCTCGGCCTATCAGATCGGCAAATACTTAGTGACGAACAGACAATATTGCGACGTGCTGAATTGGGCGCTGGCGCACGGGTATTTGAAGGACTATTTCGGCGAGGCCTATGCGGGCGGCGACGTCTATGCCGCCGGAAAGGTGTTACTCTATATTTCGGATTTCTATTGCAATATCCAATATTCGGGCAGCGCTTTCTCTCCCAAGAGACGTACCGGTGCCTATGGCATCCAATACTCAATGGCCACGCATCCGGTTGATGATGTGACGTGGTATGGCTCGGCCATCTTCTGTAATTGGCTGAGCGAAAGGGAGGGCCTGACGTCGGCGTATAACACCACGACCTGGGATCTGCTGGATACGGATGCCGGAACGCCTGGCATCCAGTTCACGAATGGCTATCGCCTGCCTACGGAGGCCGAATGGGAGCGGGCGGCGGGATGGAATGGGACGACGCATTGGATATATGGATTCCAGAGCGACACGCTATTGGGCAAGAATCGGTGCAATTATTGGGATCGCAATCCCTATTGTGTGAATCCGTTGGGCCTGACCTTCTATCCCCAGACCTCTCCTGTCGGTTGGTTCAATGGCGTCAATATAAGCCCGAACGGCTTAGTACAGACCATCAATAGCCCGAGTCCCGTCGGCGCCTATGACATGAGCGGGAACGTCCGGGAATGGTGCCATGATTGGGAGGCGGATTATAATTCAGCCTCTCAAACCGATCCAATTGGCCCTGGCAGCGGAACTTATCGCATCCTTCGCGGCGGCAGCTGGAGCAATAGTTCTATCGCCTGCCGCTCGGCGTGTCGCACCAGCGCCGGCCCGGTCGGTGACTGCCTCCTCGGTTTCCGGGTGGCGCGTGCGGCCAGCAGCGGTGCACCCGGAACCGTTTCGGTCAACGTTTCGCCCAATACCGCTCAATGGACGCTTTCCGGTCCCGCTGGTTACGCTGGCAACGGACAGACGTTCAGGGGCGACCAGACTTTCGCAAATGCTCCAGCGGGCGACTATACATGGACTGGTCTTGCCTTGACGGGATATGATACCCCTGCCTCGCAAACGCAAACCCTGACGACGGAAATGGCGATCACCTTCAATGCCATATGGATGTCATCTGAAGGCGCCAGTCTGCCCGTTGTCATGCTCCCCGTCCCGGCTGGGACGTTCATTATGGGCGCGCGCGACGATGAAACAAGCGATACCAATGAGGGACCGCGCCATCAGGTGACGCTTTCGGCGTATCAGATCGGCAAGTATGAGGTGACGAACGGGCAGTATTGCGAATTGCTGAACTGGGCGCTCGCAAAAGGATATGTGAAAGGCGACGAGAGCGGCGGGGCTTATACGCACGGCGATGTCTATGCCGCCGGAGAAGCGTTGCTCTGCGTTAAACTTAGCAACGATATCCAATATTCAGGCGGAGCGTTTTCGGCTCAGACGAGGACCGGCGCAGGCATCGTCCAATACTCGATGGCTACGCATCCGGTTGTGGGTGTAACGTGGTATGGCTCGGTGGTTTTCTGTAATTGGCTGAGCGAAAAGGAGGGCCTAATACGGGCTTATAATACTTCGACATGGCGGCTGGTGGACGCGGACGCCGGAACGCCAGGCATCCAGTTCACGAACGGCTATCGCCTGCCGACGGAGGCCGAATGGGAGCGGGCAGCGGGATGGAATGGAACGACGCATTGGATATACGGTTTCCAGAGTGATAGCATGTCATCCGCAAGCTGCAATTATTGTTATGGTTTTTTTATTATCAATTGGGTCAATCCTCTGGGCTTTACATCTGATCCCTATACCTCCCCCGTCGGCTGGTTCAACGGCGTCAATATCAGCCCAAACGGCTTAGTGCAGACGATCAATAGCCAGAGTCCCGTCGGCGCCTATGACATGAGCGGGAACGTCTGGGAATGGTGCCATGACTGGTACGGGGATTACAGCTCCGCCCCTCAAACCAATCCGATTGGCCTAA